>JBHACQ010000104.1:0-7706 GCA_041854625.1 Leptotrichia sp.
AGTTCCAGTAGCGAGTTGTAGCTCATACCTTTCGAGTTCGGGGCTGCTATGTCCAGCTGGTCTATCCCCGTCACTGTCCTAGTCGCTCTCGCCAGGCTTGCCGGATCCGGTACTATTTCTGAAAATACGTTTATATTAAAAAAGACCAGTAAAATGAAAGCCACAGCCTTACGTACTGCCCTTTCTCTTAAAAGTCTGGAAATCCTGTCATCTCTAAATCTTAACATAATATTCCTACCCTCTTTCTTTTCTGGTTTTTAAATTTTTGTTTAATTAATTATACCTTACTTTTTTATCTTTTGCAATATTCTTTTTATCTTACAACAAATCCCTTCTATTCCCTGTATATTTTCCACTATTTTAGCAGTTTCAGCTTTCTATCCCCCTTTCCTGCCAACTGAAAATATCTGGTTTCAAGTCCGGTCTTTTTGATACTTTTTGATTTTTTTAAAAAATATATTATTTTGCCGATACCTATTTATATTTTTATAATATTTAATAAGTATAATTCCCTTATATCTTTCAACAACTGAAAAATACTATATACAATGAAGCGATGAAAACTCTAATAAATTTTAGGTTAGATTATATATAAAATAGCAAACTAAAAAATGGACGTTTCATAAAATTAGCCTTATGAGACAGTCCCTTTTTATATAATTATTAACCATGTTCTGAAATATTATTTTTTCTTATTTTTTTGAGCTCTTTTTACAGCATCAGCAATAGCCTTATCTGTCTTCTTCTGATTTTCTTTTTCCAGTTCAGCAGCCTTCTTAGCTTCCTTCTCTTCTGCTTCCTTGGCTTTTTTCTCTGATACAGCTGAAGTAGTCTTTTCTTCTGTTTTAACTGTCTTAGCTGGAGTCTGTGGCAAGGTAATGCTATTATTTTTTGGTGTAGAAGCAGCTGTTTTCGGCTGATTCAGATCCACATTATAGTTAGCACCGGAGGATGCACTTCCGCTATCTGTCTTCTTAATTAAGGAAGTAGAATCAGAAGGCTTTTCCTTAGAATTCTTCACCTGGGCTATGGCATTATCTGTCAGGCTTCCCATCTTTGAAGTATCACTTAAAAGGGAAGTAGGTTTAGTTGATGTATTTGTAGTTCCCTTTTCAATCTGTGCAACTGTTTCTTTAGCATCCTTATTACCATTCTTTGCAGCAATTTTATACCATTTTAATGCTTCCGTCATATTGTTTTCTTTATGATACGAATAAGCTATTGGCATAGCCAGTCCCTTATTCCCTGAGTTATATGCCTTTACAAGGTAAGGTCTTGCTTCCTTATGCTTTCCTGTATCATACAGCATTGCTCCTATTTCAAAATTTGCTTCAGTTACCCCTCTTGCAAGGGCTAATTTAAACCATTTTATAGCTTCATTATAATTTTTAGTTTCCTTATTTAATAAGGCTATTTTTATATCAGCTTCCTTAATTCCCTGCTTGTAGGCATTCTGAAACTGGGCTTTAGCTTCATTATATTTTTTTGCCTTTATAAGGTCTATTCCATTATTATAGGCTTGTGCTCCTGGTCTTAACTGTCTTGAAGTAGTAGCAGCTTTTCTTGGAAGTTTTGCCATCAGTTTTGCCGCTTCTTCATCATTTCCTTCCTGTTTCAATAATACTGCCATATTGTATATTGCTTCAGGATAGTTTTTATCTACTCCCATCTGTAAAAATTTCTTAGTTTTTGTATTATCTTTTAGATTATAATAAAGCTGAGCTAATGAAAGTATGGCTTCCTTATCTCCACCTTCAGCTTTTGTTATTGCCTCTGAAACTTTTAGCGGATCAATCTTATTGCTTATTAGAAACTGCTGTTCTTCCAAGGTAAGGTTTTTTATATTTGAATTACCGCCATTTGGATTATTAGAATTAAAAATATTTGTATCTATTTTTCCGGTAGTATTTATTTCATTAGTAACTGTCGATGTAGTTGTCTCCTGATCCTTTTTCTTGTCCTCTTCCTTTTTCTTAAAACATGATACTGTTGATCCCAATATTAATATTATTAATAAAAACAATAACTTTTTTTTCATTCCTTCATCACCTTATTCTAAATTTTAATTTATATCTAAAAAGAACCTAATTGTGTGGCATCTAATATTTTATACATAAAATCTGCAAATCCCCCTGTTGTAGGTTCATCATCAAAATTTATTGTAAATATTCCATCCCTGTTTTCCCAGAGCCTGTCAAAATAACTGTAAATATCCTTTGTAAGTCTGGAATTTTCATCAGTTATAATTCTGAAATTAGAATCCATTATATATCCTCTTATATTCTTTTTTATCAGGTTGGCAGACCCTGCGTTGATTATAACACTTCCATCTGTTTTTTTCATTAGAGTTATCTTTGTGTGATATTGCTCATTATTGGTAAAATACCATTTGATTTCAATTTTCCCCTTTGAAGCCTTTTTAAGCTTCTTTGAAACCGGCTTATTTGGAAGCCCGTTTGTACTCATACCGAAAGCATCTCTGCTCCTGTCAAGTATTAACCGTATTTTTACTCCTCTGTCTGCTGCCTTAATAAGACGGTCTATTACTCCTCTGTCAGCCAGAAAGTACATACCCATTATGAGTTCATCCCCTGCTTTTAGGCTATCTATGTCCTGATCCATGTACCTGCCTATTACAGATTCTGATATATACTGTATTTTATAGGCTTTTCCTTCATTATCTTCTATAATGTCTTCCTTAGGGATATCTGCTCCCTTTTCCTTTTTATCATCCTCCGTTTCCTTATTATCTACATTATCTATATTCCCCTTACCATCTTTATTTCCAGCCTTGATTTCTGAATTGGAAAACTGTGCAACCAGTTTCAGATTATCCAGTACATCTTCTGTTATCTTTCCGTCAGCATATATTGCGGTATTTTCATGAAAATAGCTTGGATCATGTATATTTGCACTTGATACTACAACTTCCTTTTCATTCAGAAAAACCTTTTTATGGTCAGCTTTCACATTTAAAGCCCTAAAGAGATTTCGTAAGGTAAGTTTAGGCCACATATCTCCATAAAAATTTCCTATCCAGCCCTTATTCTGTGGATTACCGAAGGGCTCCACAAAAGTTCTCCAGATTGGAGAATACCATGGGAAAGTATCCTTCAGCTTAAATATATCTACTACTATTACGTCTATTCCAGCATTTTTGAGGGATGTAATAAAAGGATGTTCAAACGCTCCATAGAAATTATTGTTTTCATCTGCAAGAATATAGACTTTTAAGTCAGGATTCTGCTGTTTTTTCCGTATAAGCCTTTCTGTATATTCTTTTGCAAATTCTGGAAATTTTTCCTTATTCTTATTATAAAGATCATTAAAAAGGAACATTTCAATTATAAGATAATCCTTTGCGTTATCTACTACTCTGTATGTTGATTCCCATAAATTCCTGTCATAATTTATATTTCCGTCTTTATCCAGATATGTCAGGTCATAATGAAAGCTCACATTTTCACTTTCCCGTAAAGGACCTTCATAGTTCACTCCTTGAGGAGGTGTCTTTATAGTGGAACATGACATCAATATTATTCCTGCTGTTAATATTGAAACAAAAAATTTCATAGTATTACTTTTTTTGTTATGTTTTATATTCATAAAATCTCCTGACAGTTTAATTTTTTATTTCTTGACTAAGTTATTTATCCATTTCCTGCTTTTTAACCTTTTTATACATGGATATATTTTAAGCATTTCATCAGTTCCTGATAAAAAATAGACAACAGCAACCGGAAGTCCAAGCTTCAATCCTGCCACATATGTTAGAGGAATTGCAAAGAACCACAACGGAATAAGGTCTGCAAACATAGTCCAGAGCGTATCGCCACCTGCCCTTAAAATTCCTACTATTAGAATTAGTCCAGTGGATTTAGTTATAATCAGTATAGCTTCTGATATCATAATCTTCCTTATTACTGGAAACATTGCCGGAGCAGTATCCATAATTATTAAGATTATAGGACTGATGAGGTAAGCTGTCAAGGCTATAACCATTGATATAAGTACAGTCGCCTTTAACAGTTCAAAAGAATATTTATAAGCTTTTTCTTCCTGCCCGGCACCAATTTCATTTCCTATAATGACAGAAGTGGCACTGGAAAATCCAAAAATCAAAGTAACTATAAGACTGCTTACCGACTTTACTATCTGTATGGCTGCAGCAGAATCTGTCCCCATTCTTCCATATATAATTGTATACATGCTTGTACCTACTACCCATGCAACTTCATGTCCAAATACAGGTAAAGATATTTTAAGAACTTTAACTATGAATTGCCAGTTAAGGTTAAATAGTTCAGAAAATTTTCCAGCTATTGGAAGCCTTAATTTATAGACTATATATATTCCGTAGCCTTTACTTACAATTCTAGCAAGGACTGTTGCCAATGCAGCACCTTCTACTCCCATCGGAGGAAATCCCAGCTTTCCAAATATAAGTACGTAGTTTGCTATAATATTTGTTACTAGCCCTATTATACTGGAATAAAGGGAGTACTTAGCCTGACCTATAGCCCTTAGCTGCATATTAAAGGCAAATCCCACACCTATCATCGGATAAGTCCATGCTACTATTCGGAGATATTTTACACCTGATTCCAGAGCCTTACTGTCAGTTGTAAAAATTCCTATAATTTTTTCAGGAATAATTAAGCTTCCCAAAAGAAAAAGAATAGAAAAAAGAAAGCCAAAAATTATTGTAATTCCGAGGCATTTCTTTAATTTCTTATAATCCTTGCTGCCAAAATATTGTGCAGCCAGTATTCCTCCGCCACTATTTATCCCAAATAAGGAAATGGAAAATATCATAAACAGCTGATTGGCATATCCTAGCCCTGCTACTGCAAATGTTCCCAGTCCCAGATAAGGTATATTTTTTCCTACCATAAAGATATCTATAAAATTTACAAGACTATAAATCATATTTTCAAATGAAACCGGAAGACCTATATTCAGTACCTTCTTATATATATCCTTATTTTTCTTTATTTCTATTATTTTCATCATAACTAATTCTCTTTTCTAATGCTTCATATCATATCAGTCCAGGTCTTCATTATTATAATATTCTGAAAATACTGGCAAATGATCTGATATATACTTTTTTATTATATCATAATTATTATCTTTTACAAAATTATAGACACCTGATTTTCCAGAATACTCCCTTGTCCTGTCCTTATTTATAAAAAAATTGTCATAGGAGCTTACAGGACCTCCACTTGAAATAGTTGTAGGATTAGTTCCAGGTTCAATCAGATATAATATATTTTTCTTATGTAAATTTTTAAAGGCCATATTGTCAGCAGGAACATTGAAATCACCTGCTATTATAATATCATCTTCTCCTGTAAGGTTATAGAAGTATTCATATACCGTTAAGTACGTTGAAGCTTCAAGTAGCCTTTGCTTTTCCTGGTCTCCAAAAATAGAATGTACTGAAATATATACAAAATCAAAATTTTCTGATCTACAATAGACACCATAGGGTTCCCTCATGAACTCATTTTCATTTTTTTCCTTGTAAAACCCTATCTTTCTTACTTCCTGTACCTTGTTCTTTCTATATATGAATCCATAGTATTCCCTGTAACCTTCACTTCCTGCTGAACTTTCAGATATTACATATTCCCATTTTTCTCTTGTAAGCTTTTCAAGATAACCTTTAAGTTTTTTTAGACCTTTTTCATGCATCACTTCCTGAAGGGCAGTCAAATCAAATCTTGATATGATTTCAGCCATAGTTTTATAATTTTTTTCCTTTTCTCCTAACCTTAAAGTATTGAAAGATGCGAGAAGAAGGACATTGTTTTTATCATTTTCTGCTTTTTTCCCTAATCTGCCGTCATTTATACTGTAATCTCCTGTACATCCTGAAATTACTGAAAACAGCATTAATAAAAATGTTAATATTCTCATACCTCTCCCCCCTTTAAAATTTCCCCCTATAATAAGTTCCAGAGTATAGATACCGCTATATTTTATAGACAGAAATAGGCTATCTGAAATATAAGATAAATTCCTTAAAATAGAATTTTGAAGAAAAACTTATTTTTAGATAGCCTTTATTTATTACCCGTTTGCCCTTTCCATGTATTCCCCAGTTCTTGTATCAATTTTTATTTTATCCCCTATTGCTACAAACAGAGGTACCTGAAGAATATATCCTGTAGAAATTGTTGCAGGTTTTGTAGCCCTTCCGATAGTATCTCCCTTTAGTCCCGGTTCTGTATATGTAACTTCCCTGACTACTGTATTCGGAAGTTCGACACCTACCGGTGTTGCCTCATACATAAGTACCTGTATTACCATTTCTTCTACAAGATAATTGACAGCATCTCCTAAATCTTCCTTAGTAAGAGCTATCTGTTCAAATGACTCCTGATCCATAAAGTAGTATTCTCCATCACTTTCATATAGGAATTGCATCTGATTCCTGTCAAGAATTATGTCATCCATCATTTCAGTAGACAGAACTGTTATTTCCTGTACTTTTCCTGAAATCAGATCCTTTATTTTAAACTTCATTTCTGCCGCTCTGGCCTTTTTTCCTGATGTCGACTGATGTCTTTCTGCCTTCAGTATAATATACGGGACATTGTCCTTCCTGTATGTGCTTCCTTGCCTTAAATCCATTGCCGCTTTCATTGTTTTCCTCCTAATTTTCTTTAATTCTTTAATTTATTAATATTTTATAAGATACGTAGCTGTTACCACTGAACGTAATTTCTTATATAACTGGTTACTTTCTTCTTCCCTTATACGTTTTATATCTTCAGAATCAGGTAATATTTCAAACTGCCCCTGTGTAATATTTTCAACACCATCAATCTCATTACTATTTACCTTCAACATCTCTACAGCTCTATATTCAGCATTTTTTGTAGCTTCAACAAGAAGTTCCTTCTTATATCTTTCAATTCCGGTTATGTAGTATTCAGGTTTTAATATTTCCATATTATTAAACGTAAGTTTTAATTCCTGAAGTTTTTCATAAATATCATCTGACTTATCAATATTTTTAGGCATAATAGTCACAGTCTGAACCATATCATATCCTAAAATTTTACTTTCCCTTTCTTGCTGCTTTTCAGAAAATTTAGGCTGTATCCTCAGATTCCCCAGCAGATACTCTTCATTTTTAAGTTCAAGAGATTTTATTATACCGGCAACTGCTGTTTCCTTGTCTATCATAATCTTTTTCCCCTCATCCAGGTTTATATTTGAAGTGGAGAATATAATACTTATTACAGACTTGTCAGCCTTTATCCTTTTTTCTGCCACACCTTTAACTGTTATACGGTTTCCTCTCCTGCTGGATCTATTCATAGCATTTGAAAGTAATGCTGCTGAAACAATAAGTCCGAAAGAAAGTATTGTAGAAATTATTATAAATTGTACTTTTTTCATGGCCATCACGACTTTCCTTTTTTATTTCTATTGAATTATAAATTATTTTCTCTAAAATGTCAATTGGATAATCGGTTTAATTTACTTCTATTTTAATGCTATTCATTTTATTAATAATGTAAATTTCTAAATTAGTTAGAGTACATTTTACTATTCATTTTAAATTAATTTATTTCTAGTGTTAATAAAAAATATCAATTTATTAAAAATCAGTTATCAAAAAATCATGTGAAATAAAAAAAATTGCTTTTTAAGTCATTAGTTTTTGGAATATTAAAATTTCACTACAC
>JBHACQ010000105.1:0-12973 GCA_041854625.1 Leptotrichia sp.
CCAATAGCTCCCTTTGATAAAATTTCTTCAACATAACCTTGCAGTTTATGCTGAAAACTCACATTTTTCCTGTTTTCCATTTTTCCTCCTTTAGTAATTTTGAATTTTGTAAACTAAATTTACATTTCTTCTTTGTTTTTTATATTTTTACTAATTTATTTGAGTTGAAACTTTTTTAGTAATATATTTTCTAATATACTACTATATCAAATTGATTTTGTCAATATACTGGTTGGTTATCTTGTATAATAAATATATTAAATTAACATAAAAAATTATAATATTTTTGGCAACTATTTTATGCCTTTTCACATTTTATTTTTTACATACAGATTTTATCATTACACTATTCTTAAATTTCAAGTATTATAAAATATCCTATTTTCTTTATCATTAATTGATTTATTTAACAATATGTGCTAACATTATTAAAATAACATATATTTTAAAGGAGATTCCATATGTATGAAAATAAAAAAATATTGTCAGATAAAGAGAAAAACAATACTGACAGCATAAAATCCACTATGAAAGCTGTAGTTTTAAAAAAGCCATGTTCTGCAGAAGAACTGGAAATCTCTGAAATTCCTATTCCAGAAATAAAACCTGGATGGGTACTTATTAAAATAAAGGCTTTCGGTATTAACAGGGCAGAAATCCTGACTAGAAATGGACATTCTCCCTCAGTGAAACTGCCAAGAGTCATAGGAATCGAATGTGTGGGAATCGTTGAAAGTCCCTCTGACAGTTCCTTTAAAAAAGGAGAACCTGTCTTTTCAATGATGAATGGTATGGGAAGAGAATTTGACGGAAGCTATGCAGAATACACTCTAGTCCCTTCAGAACAGGTCTATAGACTGGATTATGATATTTTTAAAAATTTAGATAAACAATGTGAAACCACCGATACAGATAAAGATGTATTTTCAGAATGGGCAAAAGCCGCTGCCTATCCAGAGCTTTATTATACTGCCTACGGTTCTTTATTTAAAAGCCTTAAACTAAAGCCAAAAGAAGTACTGCTTATAAGAGGTGGGACAGGTTCAGTTGCACTTGCTGCAATGCAGCTGGCAAAAGCTGCAGATGCTACAGTAGTAGCAACTACCCGTAATAAATCAAAAGAAGCTTTCCTTAAGGAAAAAGGAGCAGACATAGTTATAGTAGAAGATGATCTTTTTGAAGAAAATCTGAAAGCACACTATCCTGACGGAGCTGATAAAGTCCTTGAACTGATAGGAGCTTCCACTTTAAAATCTTCCCTGAAGTCAACTGTACAAGGGGGGATTGTCTGTATGACAGGTTGTCTAGGAGGCTGGGTAGTAGAACAGTTTGAACCTTTAGATGATATTATTTCAGAATCATACCTGACTTCCTTTAATAGCACATTTATTAAAAAGGAAACTATAGAGGAAATGTTCCAGTTTATATCAGAAAATCATATAGAACCTTCTGTTTCAATGATTTTCACATTGGATGAAATCTCTAAGACCCATGAATATCTTGAATCAAATAAGGCAAACGGAAAGGTTGTTGTTATAACTGGATAAGAAATAAGTTAAAGGGAATTATTCTCAACAGACGAAACAATTCCCTTTTTTAAAATCGATATTTGCTTTTAGACGTTTAATTTTCTGACATTATATAATTTTTATCTTCTTATTTTGACTTACTTCAATTTCCTATAAGTTTCAAAAATTCTTTTTCTGCAATCCTTTATACTTCACTATTATCAATCGGAAAATTAGATAATCATTTCTTTTTACCGTTATTCCTCATTTCCAATATAATATTTATTTCTTTAAATCATATATAAACCTGTAATCCTTTTCTATTGAAGGATCCAGCTGATGTCCTACAAAACAGGTCTTCGCTACTCTTTCCAGCTTAACTCTTGAATCTTCATCTATATTTTCTGGCAAATGATAGTCTATTTCAAATTTTTTAATCTTATTTCCTTCAGTGACCTTATCCCCTTCTGCATAAAATCCACTTATATCCAATCCTAACATGCTTGCCTTTACTTCTATTGTAGACATTACGCAGGTTATCAGTGCACTTGTCAGAAGATCTGAGGGAGAAGCCATTTCTTCGTATCCCCTGTACTCTTTAGCAACATCAGTCAGAAATCCCTGTTTACCCTTATCTTCTACTTTATTTCTCCCATTTTCAAGATAATATACTTTTACCATTTTATTCCTCCTAATATCAATATTTTCTTTATATTTACTTTTCTTCTAGAATTGAAGCCGGATAAGCTGAAGCACTGCTCCAAGCCCATTTCCCATTATAATAATAAATTCCTTCTGAAGTTTCTTTTATTTTTGTTTCATCTTTAAAATGCAGATACGAATATTTTTTTATATACCCCTGTGTCTTTTCCAGCTCCTTAGTAAGTATTCCTACCGTAACATTTTCAACTTTATTATTTCCAAACATACAATATTCAAATTTTATATCAATTCTACTATATTCTTTAGAATTGACTGATTTATGTTCACTACCTGCTGACGGTTTATAGCAATAGGATTTCCTGTTATCCGGTTTCTTCCCTGAAGTTTCCTGACTGTTCTGATTACCTAATAACGCAAACGGAATAAGTAACAATAGAGCATATTTTTTCATCTTTATCCCTCCTCATTTGATTTACATCCAGATAAACATTTAAAATCTGTTTAAGTACATTATATATCTTTTATCAATGATTTTCAATATTCTTTCTACATAATTATCAGTTTTTTTCTCCTTTAAGCAAAAATATAAAATAGGCAAAACTATCCTGGAGATAGACGTAATTCCTTACGCTTTTCCAAATAATTCTGCCTCTTAAACAGTTACAAACCATTTAATACCCGATTATAATATTTTATCTTATGCATCTCAACAGTTTTAATATTACCGGAGAGAGTTCAGTTTTCAAACATTTCCTGTTACCAATAATTTCCTCTTTCTTCTTAGAAATTTCTATTTATTGAATCTTTTTCTGAAACTTCATGTTTCTTATTACTTTTAAGGGTGCGTATTTTAAAGATAAAGAAGTAATACTTAAATATTATTATTAATACAAGAAATACTTTAACATATATATTCTTTAATATAAAAAGGGGTATCATCATCATCGCACTTGAAAACACAAGTAATTTTATCTTTGTACTTAAAGTCATGCTTCTTTCCCTGTCAAAAGTTTCCAGATGCTTCTTATATATTCCTGTCCTAATAAACCAGTTATGAAACCTCTGTGAACCTCTGGCAAAGCAGTAGCTCGCCAGCAGAAGGAAAGGTGTAGTCGGTAATGCGATTACAAATATTCCTATAATTCCTAAACCTAGAGAAAGTACTCCGATTATAATGTATATTATTTTCATATCATCCTTCCAAATTTTATTTTTCTATATAAGATACATCTCTTAAAAATCTTTAAATGTCTTGCCTGCATTTTCCATATCAGTCTCATCAGGATGTCTTGCTGCTTCTGCCCATCTTCTCTCTGCTTCAGGAGTTGCCGCATGATGTCCTTTCATCCCCTCCCTTGTCATTTTTCTAAACCTCTCAATTAACTGGGGGGAAATTGCACCACGGCACAGGAATTCCCGCTCTACCCTGTTTCCATTATTTTCAAGAAGCTCCCTTACTTTAGCCCTGCATCCTGCAGCATGTTCAGAATCAGGTTCAGCTCCTAGAGTTCCAAAAGTACCCACAGTCTTATCCCTTATACTTTTCATAAAGGATTTCATCTTATCATCTGCATCCCCTTTATCCACCCAGTATCCTAGTGCTATCTTGTCATAGTCATTAATATTTATCTTCATGGAATCCTTTACATCTATTATTTCTTTATCCCCTTCAATTACAGAATATATAGCTTCAGCTATTTTTTTTGTGTTTCCCGTCAATGTGGAATAAATTACCAGTTTTTTCATTTAAATTACCTCCGATACATCTTTTCAGAATAACGCTGCTTATATTGTTTCCCCAGAAAATTCCTTCTGCCGTCAGTTCAATATGTGTATCATGCACTTCCATATATCCTTTTTTTTCAAAATTTTTAAATATAGCATAAAGTTCAGAAAACACTTCATCTGAAACATACTCCTTCAGCCAGGAAAAATATACTTCCGGATACTGGAAAAGTCCACTTACCATTTTCAGCTTCCTTTCTTCCTCCACTATCCTTCTGTCATCACATGTCATGTAGAAAGCCTTTTCCATGCCCATCCTGAACATCTCTATATTTCCAAGCTTCCCACCTGCACCTATTCCTATAGGCAGTATATCCCTTCCCTGATGAGTATATCTTATATAGTTGTATCTGTCTCTCCCTTTCCTCACTATTTTCGTATGCTCCATAACTTCATATTTTCCTGTTTCTATAAGCCTTCTTAAGAATGCGTGATGAAGTTTCCTGTCAGTTTCCAGGCTATAGTTAAGATTTAACGTGTTTTCCCTTATATCCATCGACATTTTAGAGCCTTCGTGAATCATAAGGGAATAAAAGCTCGTACTGTCTATTTCCAGTTCAGCTATAATATCCGCATCTTCAACTACTTCCTCCACAGTCTGTCCAGGATAGTTATAAATTATATCGGTACAGACCATTCCTTTAAAATTTGCCTTCAGTTTCTTCAGTTTTTCTACTGCTTCATCCTTTGTAAATGTTCTGTTTAATAAATTACGCCCTTTCTGAGAAAATGACTGTATACCTACACTAAGCCTGTTTACACCATATTTCCCCATAATATCTATTTTCTGGGAAGACAGGTTATGAAGGGTTGTTTCAAAAGTAAATTCACATTCTTCAGATATATTATAGTTCTTGTGTATGCAGTCCAGTATCTTTTCCAGCTGATGTGCCTTTAAAATGGTAGGTGTCCCTCCACCAAAAAATATTACATCTATCCTCTTGCTCTTCATATACTCAGTTTTCCCGTATCTTTCAAATTCTGATATCAGGAAATCTGTATATTCTTCCAGATCATTGTCCAGCTGTTTTCTATTAAGGTTACAGAAGGAGCATATCTTATCACAGTAGGGGATATGTACATATATTACCCCTTTTTCATCTTCAGCTTTATTTTCAAGGAACCTGAATACCTCCTCTTCAGTCATCATCCTTCTGTATTTCCTGAAATGACCGGAAACTACTCCACTTGAATCTGCATGAGATTTAAACCTTTCAGTAAATATCCCTTTTTCTTCAGTACAGTTTTCATCAGTGCAGTTTTCATCCATATGCCCTAATTTTTTTTCGTTCATCTCTTTTCTCTCCTGTTTTACAAGTTTCCTTCTCTTTATTTCCCTTTTTACCCTTCAGTTATATACTATTGTCTATGTCCATGGGTATCCTGTGTTAACGGGACTATCCTCCTGTCTTCAGTTATATTGAAGGCTTTCCCTGCTCCCTTGACATATCTTCCTTTTCCGAATGTCAGCCTGACTAGTGAAAAATCCTTCATAGTCCTTGTCATTCTTATTACAGTATCTATTTTCTCAAATTCATTCATTATTTCTTCAAATTTTTCATCTCTAGGAAGGAATTCTGCAACAGCTCTGTATCTTACCCTTCTCCTTAAGGAAATAGAACTCGTCTTTATCTCATCTTCTATAAATGAAACTTCCAGTTTTCCATTTTCCTTCAAGTTTCCAAAATGATCTCCCGTCTCACTTATAAATATATAGTTATCACCTTGATGCCTCACATATGGAGAATAACTAATGACAGGATATCCTTCCTTATCTACAGTTGCTATCAGGATTGACTTAAATTCTCCTATAAAGTCACTTATTTCCATTTTAAGCTTTTCTTCTTCCGGATGACTTTTTTCCTTATGATGTGCTGGAGCAGGTATTCCCAGTGCCTGTCTTGCTATTTTAGCCATTTTCACAAGTTCCATATGGACATCCTTTAATTCTGTCCTTCCTGTAAGCTTTACCCTGATTTCCTCCCCGCCATTCACTTCCAGTATCATTTCATCTTCGTTTATTCCTGTCAACCTTGCTTCAGTAACATCATCCCTTCCATTAAAATGCCTTACATACAGCGGAAGTACATCTCTATGCTCATTATTCATATGTTCAAGAATTCTTTCTATCATCTTTAATCTTATGGTAATGTATATACTTACCATCCTCTCCTTTCTCTTTTCTGCTTTTTGCTTTTTCAAAAAGTATATTTGCTTTACAAATTCTATTCCTGATTTTATCCTAGGGTAAACCTGAAAGGTTTTGTTATTGTACATTTCAACGTTTCAGGATTTTTAATATTCACTCTTATCCTTGCTGCCGTCTTTTTAGCTTCGTTCTGAAACACGCTATTTCCACCACTTGCTGAAATTACTGAAACAGATCCGTTCCTGTTAAAGTTCAGCCTTACCTGGACTACTACCGTTCCGCTTCTCCCTGATCTCTGCATTGATATAGGATACTTTAAGTTAGGATTATAGGAAACTGTAAAATCCTTCCCTTCCCTGCATACATTTTCTGACGAAGACGTAGAAGACTTATTTCCGTTTCCTTTTATTCCACCACCTGAAGTTTCCTTTCTGATATTCCCGGTCATATTACTGCTTCCAGAAGATTTTGCCATATTTCCGCCTGTACTTGCAGTTTTCCCCGTTATTCCTCCCCCTGATGAAGATTCCGGATTCCCTTTTTTACTGTCAGAAACTGGCTTTGCTATCTTTTCAGAAGTCAAGATTTCTTTATCTGTATTATTTCCTACCTTATCTTCCGGTTTTTTTTCAACTTTCTCTTTTAATGTTTTCTGGCTGTTTACTTCAGATTTATGCTTTATCTCAATATCTTTTTTTTCTATCTTTTCTGTCATCAGAAATGGTTTCTGCAACTGATTTTCCGCCTTCTCACTTTCATCTTCTTTCCGGATATCCGTATCTTGATTCTTCTCACTTGAATTTTTTTCCGGTATTTCTTCCGGAATTTCAAATGTACTTTCTTCAAGGTTCACAGTTATTATCTTCTTTTCCTCCGTCAGTTTATGTAAGACGCCTGGTTTCATAGCCGGAATAAGCAGAATCATTATATTTAATATTATTGAAATTATATAAAATTTCATTTTATACCTCTTTTTATTTATATTTCCAGACAGTCTTTAGTTATTGCTCTTCTTTTCCACTTTTTTGTAGATGTCAGATATATAGTCAATTGTCCTTGGAGAACCTCTTAAAACCTGATTTGTCTCTAGGACAATAAACTTCCTTTCTTTTACAGCATTAACATCTTTTATCTGTGGATTAGCCTTCACTATTTCATCTGGATTCTTTACAAAAGTAAGAATAACATCCGGATTTTCCTTTATTATATATTCCGGTGTCAATGTAGGGCTAGTTCCTTCCATTCCTTCAGCAATATTCCTTATATTAAGCATCCCCATAATATCACTTGGAAGCGTCCCTTTACCAAATACCCTCATGGGAGTGGGAGCTATGACAAAAATCCCTTTCCTTTCTGATGTTTCCATTTTCTTTATTTCTTCCAGTTTCCCCTTTTTTTCTGCTATTATCCTTTCAGCTTCCTCTTCCTTTCCAAGAATTACAGCTATTTCTCTGAAATTCTTGAATATATCCTCCACTGACCCTGCCTGTATCCGTCTTATTTCTATGTTATTTGCCTTCAGGCTGGCATCAACAGATTCTGACATATGGAAGGAAGCTATTACCAGATCCGGTTTTAATGATATTATTTTTTCAAGGGAAGGATTTATAAATGTTCCTACACTTTCCAGCTTCCCCGTCTTATCTTCAGGCCATATTTTAGAGTTTTCCAGCCTTGCTATTCCGGCTATCCTATCCTCTCCTCCCAGCATATATATCATTTCCACTGCTGCAGGGTCAATGACTACAATACGGTTGTATTTTCTGTTTACTTTATTATCTTTACTGCTACTTCCTGTACTCCCTTCCTTTTTGGTACACGATACTATCCCAAATATCAGAATTGCCAGAAGTACAAATATACACCTTATTTTTCTCCCTATATCCATAATATTTTCTCCTGTCTATTAAATCTTGTCAGGTATTACATAATGATACCCGTCATTTTCAATTACCTTACAGCTAAATCCATATATTTCTGAAAATACTTCCGGCTTGAAAAGTTCCTTTGGAGTACCTGTATATGCTACTTTCCCCTCCTTCAGGAATATGAGATTATCACAATACATGGAAGCCAGATTCAGATCATGGATGACCATTACAGCTGTCAGACTTTCCTTTTTTACAAAATGTGATGTCAGCTTCATTATTTCCAGTGCATAGTTCATATCAAGGGCTGATGTCGGTTCATCCAGAAGCATTATCTTTGTCTCCTGTGCCAACGCTCTTGCCATCAGTACCCTCTGAAATTCTCCTCCTGATAAGGAAAATATGGAACGTTTCCTGAATTTTTCAATTTGGAGCATTCCCATTATCCTATCAACTTTTCCTCTGTCTTCCTTACAGAATCCTGACCACTTATTTTTTATGTAGGGGATACGTCCCATATATACCACATCTTCTACTGTAAGAGGCATTGTAAGGGAGGATTTCTGTGGTACAAAACTCAGCATTTTCGCAAGTTCTGACTGACTATATTCCTTAAGTTCCCTATTTTCCAGCTTTATGATTCCTTCATGAGGAAATATATACTTCAAAATCATTTTAAGAAGTGTTGACTTACCACATCCATTAGGCCCAAGAATTCCTGTAAACTCTCCCTTCTTAATATTTATATTTATATTTTCCAGAAGGGAATTTCCTGATTCGTTATAACTGAAGCATAAATTTTCTATCAATATATCCCTTTTCATTATCTATCCACCGCCTAACCCCCATTTTTCCTCTTCATTGCAAGATACAGGAAAAAGGGTGCTCCAAAAAATGAAGTTACTACTCCTATGGGAATTTCAACTGGAGCAAGGGCAAGCCTTCCCACTGTATCACACATAAGAAGAAATATTCCTCCTGCCAACGTTGCAAGAGGAATGAGCTTTGTATTACTGCTGCTTCCAGTTAAAAGTCTCATAGTATGTGGAACAATTAATCCCACAAATCCTATCATCCCTGTAAATGCTACTGAAAAGCCTACAATAAGGGAAGATATAATAAGCAGCTCCTTCTTAGCCCTACCTACATCAAGACCTAATGAATGGGCTTCCTCATCTCCACTCAGAATCAGGTCCAGATCATGCCTTCTCGAGTAGAAATAGATGACAGAAACCGTCAATGGAACTATCAGTATTATAATTTTCAGCCATGATGCTCCTCCTATATATCCCATCATCCAAGTAACTATCCTGAAAGAATCCTGTCCTATAAGATACATACTAAAGGATGTAAAAGCTCCCAGAAAGGATGAAACCGCTATTCCTACAATAAGTAAAGTCGTTATGTCTGTCCCCTTCTTTGCCTTTGAAAGCCTGAATATTATAAGTGAAGCTGCAACAGAAGTCACAAATCCCAATACTCCATACATTACATCAGGCATATTCAGCATAAAGGCTATTACGGCTCCTAAAGTAGCACTTGCTGAAATCCCTATTATATAAGGATCAGCAAGGGGATTTTGAAAGACAGTCTGTACAACTGTCCCAGAACTTGCCAAAAGCATTCCTACAAGTATCGCCATTATTATTCTGGGAAGACGTACATTCAGTATTATCGTCCTTATAGAAGCATCCGTCATTTTCCCACCATCAGGAACTATGTCAAATATATCTATTGAACTAATTACCGTATTAACTATATCCGGCACAGAAATTTCTATACTCCCCAACTTTAATGCAGTCAGACTTAATATAAACAGGAAAAATATCATTAATGCATAGATTTTTTTCATATTTATATTAGAATTCATAATTCACCCCTACAAAATATGTCCTTTCATCTGCAGGTTTATAATGATTTCCATCCTGGTATTTATAGTATTTCTTATCAAAAATGTTCTTTACTCCGGCCTCTACCTTCCATCCGCTTGAATGTCTGTAGCTTGCTGACAAATCTGTAGTAGAGTAGGCTTTTATCTTATATCCGCTCTGATCCTTTGCACTGGAGAAGTAGTTTACATCTGCCTTTACAGAAAGTCCATCTGATATATCGTACACTCCTCCTAAAGTTACCTTAGTAGAAGGAACATACGGTATTTTATTCCCTTTTTCCGTACCTTTGCTTACTTTTGCATTGACATAGGAAACAGATTCATTTATCCTGAATTTTCCTAAATACTGTTCTGCAAACAGTTCTATTCCTTTCCTTTCAGTTTCCTGGACATTTCTGTAGCTCCATGATCTTCCGTGACCTCCTCTTCCCCATCTTATAAATATTTCGTCCTTTGTCTTAGTATAGAATCCTGTCAGGCTTACAAAGGAGTTACCTATCATATCCTTAACTCCAATTTCATATGTATCGTAAGTTTCAGGTTTTATATTATTTAAAGTATATCCTGTGACTGCATCCTTATTAACCAATTCTGTAGGGCTAGGTGATCTGAATCCCTTTTCATACTTTACATATATGTTCCCTGTATCTGAATACTTAAAGTTAAGTCCTGCTTCATAGGCATTATTACGTCCTTTTGAAGTAGTGACTATGGAATCATTTGAAAGTATCCTTCCTGCCATGCTTCCTTTCGCATTCCTGTCTATCTTATACTTTGAAGTTTCATGCCTGTATCCCAGTACACCTTCAAGCTTATCTGTAAAGGAATGTCTTTCCAGAAGATAGAAGGAATGAGTGTCCTTTGAAAGGTTTACAGTAGTGTCTGAGCCTGCCTTTACGGTTCTTCTTCCCATTGATATAGTATACTCACTTAATGCCTTCCTCAGCATGTCATTATCCAGGTATTCATATCCAAAAATCAGGTTTCCTGAACCATAGTTATAGTTCCCTTTAAAATTCACACCTGTCTTCCTGTCCTGAAACAGACCGTCTGTATATGTAACAGAATCTGACTGGTCGTATTCCCTTCTCATCTTCTGTTTATACCCTATTATAGACAGTTCCAGATTTTCAACAGGTTTTACATTATACTCCAGAGTATATTCCTTCCTGCTGATATCTCCAAGAGTCAGAGTATCCCCTGCCTGTTTCCTGTTTCTGGCAACCTGTTCTCCTGTTATTCCACTTGTTTCGGTATATTCTTCTCCGTATCTTGTTGCCTTAAATTTCAGGCTCTGATTATCAGAAATATTGTATGTAATTCCTCCCTTTAAGAATTCTGAAGATTTCCTGTCCTTTTCCCTGTAGCCCTTTCCGTTTATGTTTTCATACCCAAGATCTATGGACAGTTTACCGTTAAGGTTTATTCCGGCACTGAATCCCAGCTTGTTAGTCCCGTAGGAACTGTTCTGATAGTATGCCTTCCCGCTTGCACCTTCTTTTCTGTTTTTCTTAGTTATTATATTTACTACTCCTCCTGCTGTACCGTTTCCATATAATACGGAACCTCCTCCGTTTATTATCTCTATCCTTTCTATTTCTTCTACAGATACAGTATTTATAGGCACCAGGGCATGAGACAAGTCAAGTATGTTCATTGTTATACCGTCTACAAGTACCTTTACACGTCCTGCCGCCTTTTCTGAACCCTGTCCCCTTATATCAGTAATCGCTCCAAAGTTATTATTTACAAAATTTATTCCGGGAGCTTTCCTCAGTATATCTTCAACACTGTTATATCCCTTTTCTTTTATATCCTGATTTGTTATGACAGTGATATTCTTTATCTGATTGTCAATATTCTCACTGAATCCTGTTGCAGTGACTACAGTCTCTTCCAGCCTTCCTTCATATTTTTCTTCTGCCTGTAGTGAAACAGCTGCCAGAATTAGACTTAAAACCGCTATTTTTTTCAACATAGTCCTTCACTTTATACGGCATTAATATACATCTGCCGTACTTCTCCTTTCTCTATTTGTTTTAATTGTTCCTGAATAATTCAGGTTATTTATTATTTTTTTGTATATTGAGATTAATATTTTTTACTCCTCTGTCCTTCAGTTTTAACATAATTTCCATTATTATCCTGTATTCAAGGTTCTCATCAGCAGTAAGGAGCACATTTTCTAAATACTTTTCCTCATATTTCCTGATTTCTTCCTGAATATTTTCCGGTGTAACTTTCCTTACGCTGTCTCCCAGCCTTAAATAATAGTTCCTTTCCCTGTCTATTATTACCTCTATACCTTCCTTATTCCTTCCAGTCAGAGTCACATCAGACTTTGGAACCGACATCTGAAACTGCATATAGTTATTGAAGGAAGTAGCAATCATAAAGAATATCAGCAGCATAAATATGACATCTATCAGATTTAGCATTGATATTTCTGTATTCTGTCTATTTCTCCTGTTTATAAATTCCATTTCTTCTCCATTCTATTCTATCCTAGTTCCTTAATTCCATGTTATCGGGAAAGCTTCCCTTACAGTTATCGTCACTTTTTTATCCTGCTGAGGAAATGCAGTGCAGCCCTCTCCATTTCCAGTATAACTGCATCAATTCTACGGTTAAAATAGTTATAGAATACAAGTGCCGGTATGGCTACAATAAGACCAAAAGCTGTAGTATACAGTGCTTCTGATATTCCTGCCGCTACAATTCTTGCACTTTCTCCTCCATTTACAGACAAGGCCGCAAAAGATGTTATCATTCCTGTTACAGTTCCCAGAAGCCCTAGCTGAGGAGCTGTATTTACAACTGCTCCCAGAAGCCACATCCCATTTTCCAGTTTTCCCGTCTGTGCAAGTACTGCTTCCCTTATAATTTCTTCCATATACGGCTGGCTTGATTCTTCTATCCTGTCAAGATCCACTTCTATATTTTCCATAGTCTTTGTAACTATTTTTGATACCGAGTCCTTCCTGCTCCTTGTCAGTTCTATTATTTCTTCCCTGCTTTTCAGCATTAATGCAGCATACAGCTTTTTCCTATATTCCCTGTTAAAATCCCTTTCCCTTTTAATAAACATCCACATTTTTTCCAGAATTAC
>JBHACQ010000106.1:0-6875 GCA_041854625.1 Leptotrichia sp.
TTCTTGAAGCTGGTACATATGCTGCAAATGGCAGAGGGCTGCAGGGAACTGCCATTGTAGCCACACAGAATGCTGAACTGATAAGAACTCTGGAAAAAATGAATGCTGAAGTTATGGGTAATCCTGATGCCAAGCCTTTTTATAATGCACCTACTGTTGTAATAGTATTCGGTGACAGCTCCACTACCACATATGTTGAAGATGGAAGCCTTGTTCTAGGAAATCTAATGAATGCCGCTCATGCACTGGGAGTTGATTCCTGCTGGATTCACCGTGCAAGACAGGTCTTTGAATCTCCAGAAGGAAGAAAGCTTGCCCGTGAATGGGGAGTAGAAGACAAATATACAGGAATAGGCTTCTGTATACTAGGCTACCGTGACTGCGACTATCCTTCTCCGAAACCTAGAAAAGATGATTTCGTAAGAATCATTTTATAAAATAAGGCAGATAAGGACATTTAATATGAACAGAAAAAAACAGACTTCCGATACTTTCCGTATGGCTATGCTATTAAGTATGGTAGGAGGATTTACAGATGCATATACCTTCTTTATCAGAGGAGAAGTACTTGCTAATGCCCAGACAGGGAATATAGTATTTTTCGGATTAAATCTGATTGAAGGTCGATGGCACAAGGCATTTTTCTACTTCCTTCCAATATCCGCCTTTATTATCGGTATACTGATTGCTGAATTTATAAGGGATAAGTTCAAAAATTCAAAAATTCATTGGCGGCAGGTTATTCTCATAATTGAAATATTCGTTCTTGCCATCTGTGGTTTTGTCCCTCAGGGAGAACTTGATGTTTTTGTAAATATTGCAATTTCATTTATGTGTTCTCTTCAGGTACAGACCTTCAGAAAGACAAACGGAAATACTTCTGTCACTACAATGTGTACCGGTAATTTACGAAGCGGAACAGAACATCTATACTATTTTTTTAGCAGGAAGGATGATGGTGCAAAGAAGAATTTCTTAATTTATTATGGTCTTATATTCTTCTTTGTAATCGGTGTAGTATTAGGAGCCTTCCTCTCAGAAATATTTCATGAAAAATCTATTTTAGCATGCTGTCTCATACTTTTTACAGTTTTTGCCATAATGTTCAGGGACAGGATATAAATATAAATTTAAGCTTGAAACTATAACCAGAAAACTGAAACTTCTATCTATCTGTATAACTTCAGATATTTAAGAATGTTTCTTTTTTTATTTGTTATAATACCGTATCTGAATAACAAAAAATATAAATAGCGCCAGTCCTTTAACTTAAGGAGACGAGGAAAAAGAGTCATCGAAATTTCGGCGGATGCTCTTTAGGTGATCACAACCTGAATAATATACAAAAACTGTAAGAAACTACAGAACAAAAATATTATAGTGATTGTTTTCAGATAAAATCATATTTGAGGAGGAAAATGACACTATGTGCGGAATAGTAGGTTATATCGGGTCACAGAATGCCCAGGAATTCGTTATAGACGGATTAGAAAAATTAGAATACAGAGGTTATGACTCTGCAGGAATAGCTGTAAATACTGGAGGAAATGCCTTTGCAATAGTAAAAAAGGTAGGAAGGCTTCAGAACCTTGCTGATGCCTTAAAGGAAAATCCATTACAGGGGACAATGGCTATAGGTCATACAAGATGGGCAACTCACGGAAAGCCATCTGATGAAAATTCACATCCACATTATAACCAGGCAAAGGATATAGTCGTGGTACATAATGGAATTATAGAAAACTATCTGGAACTGAAAAGGGAGCTTACAAAAAAAGGATACATCTTCCAGTCTGAAACTGATACGGAAGTTGTAGCACATCTCCTAAGTGAAATATATGAAGGGGATCTTCTGGAAGCTACTAAAAAATTATTGACTATTATAAAGGGAGCCTTTGCGTTAGGCATAATGTCCATAAAGGAGCCGGACAGATTAATTGCCGTAAGAAAGGAAAGTCCTCTAATAGTAGGGCTGGGAAAGGGAGAAAACTTTATAGCTTCTGATATACCGGCTATACTAAAGCACACTAGAGATGTATATTTAATAGAAAATAATGAAATAGTGGAAATCAAGAAGGATTCTGTCAAGATAATGGATTCCCAGGGAAAAGAAGTTAATAGGGAAATAACTCATATTGAATGGGATATGGAAGCTGCCTCTAAAGGCGGGTATGAATATTTTATGGAAAAAGAAATTCATGAACAGCCGGAAGTTCTCATAGAGACTTTAAACAGCAGGATAGATGAAGAAAGAAACATCAACTTTGATGATGCAGGTCTTACAAAGGAGTATCTGGAAGGTGTAAGCAATGTCTATATTGTAGCCTGCGGAACTGCTTACCATGCCGGACTGGTAGGAAAATATATCATAGAAAAAAAGACAAGGATAAAAGTCGATGTTGAAGTTGCATCGGAATTCAGATACAGAAATCCTGTTATAGATAATAATACACTGGTAATAGTACTAAGCCAGTCAGGTGAGACATTAGATACTTTAGAGGCTATGAAGGAAGCTAAAAGGAACGGAGCAAGAGTTGTCGCAATAACAAATGTTGTCGGTTCTTCAATAGCAAGGGAGGCCGACCATGTAATATATACTTGGGCAGGTCCAGAAATAGCTGTTGCTTCCACTAAGGCATATACTACACAGATGGTTATACTGTATCTGCTGGCAACTGACATGGCTATGAAATTCGGTAAAATAACAAGAACTGAATATGAAAATGATATTACAGGATTATTCCGTCTGAAATCAAAAATAGAAGAAGTGTTAACATATTCTGATAAAGTCAGAGATGTAGCAGACAAGATAAAGGATCAGAACAGCATGTTCTATCTTGGAAGAGGACTTGATTACGTTATTGCTGTTGAAGGAGCATTGAAGTCAAAAGAAATTTCATATATCCATTCAGAAGCATTTGCTTCAGGAGAATTAAAGCATGGTACAATCGCCTTAATCGAAGAAGGTGTTCCTGTAGTTATTAATGTTACCCAGTCTGCCTTATTTGATAAGTCCGTTTCAAATATAAAAGAAGTGGCAGCTAGAGGGGCTTATGTCATAGCCATAGCTAAGGAAGGTAATACTGTCGTAGAAGAAGTGGCAGACGAAGTATTCTATATACCGGAAGTGGCAGATGAATATACAGGATTTTTAAGTATAATAATACATCAGTTACTAGCTTATTACTTGTCAAAACTAAAAGGGAATGATGTTGATAAGCCTAGAAATCTGGCAAAATCAGTTACAGTTGAATAATTAAAACAGTTGAATAATTAAAAATGAGGGGCTATCTTAATTTTTAGAACATGTACCAAAAAACTGGACAATGAGAATTGAAAAGTTTGGAGGTACATTTTCTATTTTTTAAGAGAACCCTCCTTTATAAGATAAAATGCGGCAAATATATAATGAAAAGGACTATCGTTTAAACTAGAATTTAATCTGGGATAGTCCTTTTTTATATAACAACGTTTTATAATAATGCTTCAGGTGTTTCAGTAAGAATCTGAGACCGTCAATGACAATGCATTGCTCTGTTATATACCTGATTTTTTATATTTGGAAGTAAGATTTTTACTGCATTTCTGTCAATGTATTTCCGCTCCTTAAGTCCCCTCTCATCTTCTGGATAACACTGTCCATTTCTTCCAGCTTGCTGAGTATCTTCTTTTCTTCCTCGCTCGTCTCTATTATTTTAGCAATCCCGCCATTCTTAATTATTATCCTCTTATTGGCAATAAGGGCTAATGTCGGATCATGAGTTGCCATAAGGACTATCTTATCTGAAGATACAAGTAAATCCAATGCCTTTTTTCTATCTATCCCTGCATTTTCTATTTCATCTATAAGAACTATAGGAGATGAACTCAGTATTGCCGTATCGGCTATCATAAGTGCCCTCGACTGCCCACCGCTCAGTGCAGTGACAGGAGTATCTACATTAAACTGCTCCCCTGCAAGCTTATTTGCTTCTTCTATTATTTTCCCGGTAACTTCATCTACATCATCTATCATCCTGCTTTTTGCATGCAGTTCCAGAAATTCCTTTACAGACAGATCCATTACAAAGTTCATGTTCTGGGAAAGCTGTGCCACCAGCTTATTATTTGATGAAAAACGCCATTTCTTATCAGGCAGCTCACCATTTATCAGTATGCTCCGTCTAGTAGGAGTATCATTCTGGGCAGTCCATTCTATATCTGCAAGAAGCCTTGATTTACCGGAACCGGTAGGTCCTACTATGGAAATAATTTCTGACTTATGTATATCCAGTCTTTCAAATCCTTCCGGATTTCCTGACTTATCCTGTCCTGCCAGTATTGATAGTACATCTACCCCCTGTTCTTCCTCCATCCCCAGAAATGCCTTCATCTGTTCTATATATTCAACCAGGTCAAGTTTTATCTTTTCAGTATCCAGAGCCATATCCTCTATCTGCTCGATAGTAAACATATCAAGATATTCACTGAATGTGGATTCTTCAAATCCTTTTACGCTTATCATGTTCTCATTGAAAAAGTTTTCTACAAAAGGATATCTTACAAGCAGCTCTCCTATCTTCAGTCCATCTGTCAAATTCTTATCTGTCTTACTCATTATTTCCTCCAAGGTTCATTTTTCTTACATTTCCCATCTGGTACTTCTCTCCTATCCTAGTTTCTCCCAGACAGTAGGAACATAGTGCTGACGGCATAGGAAACCTCAGCTTTTTCCCCTGTACAGTTTCTATATCCATCTCCTTCTCATATAATAGTGTGCTTAATTCATACGCCCCCTGCCCTGTAAGCCCGTTTACATGCATCGTTACTGCCGTAGGATTTACAGAATTTACACGTGAGGCAAATACCTCCCTTTCAGCCTGGGATACTATATCCCCTTTAGTTATTATTACTATATCTGCTGATTTTAGCATAGGTCCTATCTTCTTAGGTGTATTTATCCCTGAAAGGTTATCTATCACACATATACCCTTTATATCCTTTATATAGGGGGAACATCTGTTACAGAGCCCTGCTGACTCAGTTATGAGCATAGAAATTCCGAGACTTTTCCCCCACTGTACCACTTCCTCTATATTTGACACGAAGAAATGATCCGGACAGAGAGCTCCTGAAAGTCCTTTTTTTACAGGAATACCTGCCTTCTCATATAATATGTCATCGTCCGTATACAGGCAGTCAAACTTAACCACTCCTACAGATATGCCCTGCTGCTTCAGTGCATCTATAGTCTTTAATATTACACTTGTCTTCCCTGATGACGGAGGCCCTGAAAAAACTACTAGATTCATAATTCCTTCTTTTCCTTTCTTAATTTTCTAAAAATCCTGTATTATTTATTATTATTTACCTTCATTGTTACTCATTTTCATCATTATCTGTTTTTACCATTTCTTATTTCTATTATTGTTTACCTTCATTACTGTTCACTTCCGCTATTATCTGCTATTATTTACTGCTTTTTTATCATTTCCTATAACTCCATTATTGCTTCATGGAAATCCTTCTCACACTGTCTCACAAGGGCTCCGACATCATTACTATGGATAAAGTCCCATCCTACCCACTTGAAATTCTGGTGAGGTTCCAGATGATTGTCTACGTTAGGGTTAGTTGAAGGGAATTTCCCGTTAGCTGAAAACAGTGTCCCTATTTCTTCTGACATGAAAAAGTCTATAAAAGGCTTTACCTTATCTGCCTTTTCCCTCTTGGATATCATGAATATCGGACTAAGCAATGCCCCGTCCTTTGGCCATACTGCATACATTTCTGACTGCCCCATAAGCATCTGTGTAAAGAAATAAGGTATTATGCTTACTGCAGGTGCATCATTGCTTCTAGATTTTGCCTTTACCATCTGTGCAGGATGCAGGCTCTTCTTATAGGATCTTGCCAGCTTACGTATCCCCTCTTTCCCGAATTCCTTGTAAATAGTTATTACCAGGGCGTTAAACAGGTCAAGATCATTCATTGGAAGGGCAACTGAATCCTCATATTCTTCACCCAGTATGTCTTCCCATGTTTCAGGCACTTTCCTGTCCCCCAGTGCCTGAGTATTTATAAGGAATACTGCCGGTACTACCCCCATTATTGCATACTGTTTCTTCGGATCCCTCAAGTCTATCCTGTCATTACAGAAGTCCTTGTTTATTTCATCTATATAGGTCTCAAAAATACCGTTTTTCATATACTGCCCCATCAGCTTCTCATCAAAGAACAGCTCATATCCTGCTGAAAGGAGTATATCTGACACTTTATCAGGATTCCCTGTCCTTACTTTCTCAGTTACCCAGTCAAGCCCCAGATTAGCTGACTTTAGTTCATAGGCTACCGTATAGTCCCTTCTGGCATTTTCCTCTTCTGTCCATTTCTTAATTCCTTCCAATAAAGGAATCCTTATAGGGCATGGAAGCACTCCTTCTATAAGGAGATCCCCCTTCGCTTCCCCTCTGCTTTCAGTCAGTGAAATGTCTACATTCTCATCCTTATCCAGAAATGAGATTAGTTTTTCTTCAAAGAGACGGGAACTTATCTTCCTTGCCTTCAGTGCCATGTCAAGGGTTACTGACTTTCCCATAGTTTTTAGCATCTGTTCATTTTTTAGCTGCTCAAATCCATTAGCAATGAAAAAATCCAGGGACTCAGGATATCTTTCTACTATTGAATACAGTGTGTCACTTAAACTGAAAAATTTGTTATTATCCATTTTACACCTCTTTATCTTAAATCTTAAAATTTATTTTGTTTTCCAAATTATATCATAAATACAAAAAAAATATGTAACCTAGGTTACATATTTTTAAAATTTATTAATATTTGAGTTGTTTCTGGATTCTATAATCAGTTTCCCAATATTTCATTTCAGTCTTTTGCAA
>JBHACQ010000107.1:0-9148 GCA_041854625.1 Leptotrichia sp.
GAGGTGATTTTTGTGGCAAAACAGGATGTTCTGGAACTGGAAGGTGAAATATTAGAAGCGCTTCCAAATGCCATGTTTCAAGTAAGGTTGGAAAATGGGCATGAAGTATTAGGACATATCTCAGGAAAAATGAGAATGAACTATATAAAAATCCTGCCAGGAGATAAGGTTACTGTAGAAGTGTCTCCGTATGACCTGTCAAGGGGCAGAATTGTGTATAGAAAAAAATAACATTTTATTGGAAGGAGGGTTTTTAATGAAAGTGAAAGCTTCAGTAAAACCTATCTGTGACAAATGTAAGATAATCAAGCGTCACGGAAAAGTAAGAGTAATATGTGAAAACCCTAAGCATAAGCAGATACAAGGATAAGAAGAAAACAAAAAAGCAGTCTGAAAAATTTTTATTTAATTATATATAGATATATGGATAAAAATTGTAAAGATATGTTTAGCTGTAGGGCTTATACCTTAGTATTTTTTTATGTAAGGGCATATTGAAGAAGGTTAAAAAATATCAAAAACAGAGGAGGAAAAGATTTGGCTAGAATAGCGGGAGTGGATATTCCAAGAAATAAAAGAGTTGAAATTTCATTAACTTATATTTTTGGAATTGGAAGGAGTACTTCAAACGAGATTTTAGAAAAAGCAGGTATTGACAGAGATATCAAGGTGAAAGATTTAACTGAAGAACAAGTAGGTAAAATCAGAACGATAGTTGAAGAATACAAAATTGAAGGGGAACTTAGAAAAGAAATAAGGCTTAATATTAAAAGATTACTTGATATTAAGAGTTATAGAGGACTAAGACATAGAAATGGATTACCTGTAAGAGGACAGAAGACTAAAACAAACGCAAGAACTAGAAAAGGGCCTGTTAAAATGGCGATTGCTAAGAAAAAATAAAATTTAAGTTAAGGAGGAAACCATAAGTGGCTAAAAAACCAGCAGTTTCAAAAAAGAAAAAATTAAAAAATATTCCAAATGGAATCGCATATATACATTCCACTTTTAATAATACTGTTGTAACTATAACAGATTCAGAAGGAAAAGTAGTTATCTGGAAATCAGGAGGAACTTCAGGATTCAAGGGGACTAAAAAAGGTACTCCGTTTGCAGCACAGATAGCGGCAGAACAGGCAGCACAGGTTGCTATAGAAAATGGAATGAAGCAGATTGAGATAAAGATAAAAGGACCTGGATCGGGAAGAGAAGCTTCCATAAGATCAATACAGGCAACTGGATTAGAAGTGACTAGAATAGTTGACATAACTCCAGTACCTCATAACGGGGCAAGACCACCGAAGAAGAGAAGACCGTAAATTTATTAAATAAGGAGGAAACAGATAAATGGCAAGAGATAGACAGCCGGTATTGAAAAAATGCAGAAATCTTGGTTTAGATCCAAGTATTCTAGGTGTAAATAAAAAGTCAAAAAGAAATATAAGACCAAACGCAAATAGAAAATTAACTGAATACGGAACGCAAATGAGAGAAAAGCAGAAAGTTAGATTTGTGTATGGAGTAATGGAAAAACAATTCTATAAATTATATGAAGAAGCTACAAGAAAAGAAGGAGTAACAGGGGAATTATTACTTCAATATTTAGAAAGAAGACTGGATAATGTTGTTTACAGACTTGGATTCGGTTCTACAAGAAGACAGGCTAGACAGATTGTAAGTCATGGACATATACTTGTAAACGGAAAAAGAGTTGACATTGCATCATATAGGGTAAAACAGGGAGATGTAATTTCTATAAAAGAAGATTCAAAAGAATTATCTATAATTAAGGAATCAGTTGGACAGAAGACAGTTCCAGGATGGTTATCATTAGAAGAGTCAACATTAACAGCTAAAGTTTTAGAAAATCCTGGAAGAGATGCAGTTGACTTCGAAATTAACGAAGCAATGATTATCGAGTTCTACTCTAGATAATAATATTTTAATCCAAGGAGATGATTTAGCTTGTTAAATATTGAAAAAATAGCTAAAAATATAAAATTAACAGAAGAAAAAGAAGACAGATATACAGCTAAATATATATTAGAACCTTTATATAGAGGATATGGTAATACTATTGGAAATGCTTTAAGAAGGATACTATTGTCATCAATACCTGGTTCAGCTGTAAAGGGGCTTAGAATAGACGGAGTCTTAAATGAGTTTTCAACAATACCGGGAGTAAAGGAAGCTGTTACAGACATTATATTGAATGTCAAGGAAATAGTAGTTGAACTTGATGAACCTGGGGAAAAGAAAATGTTCCTGTCTATAAAAGGACCTAAAGTAATAACGGCAGCTGATATTAAAACTGAGCCAGGAATAAAGATTATAAATCCTGAACAGATTATAGCAACAGTAACAACGGATAAGGAAATCAATATGGAATTTCTTGTTGATTCAGGGGAAGGATTTGTAGTTTCTGATGAAATAGATACAGAAGGGTGGCCGATAGGTTATCTGGCGGTAGATGCAATATATACTCCAATAAAGAAAGTAAATTATACTGTAGAAGATACAATGGTTGGAAGGGTTACAAACTATGACAAGTTAATTCTGGAAATAGCTACTGATGGAAGTATTGAAATTCAGGACGCCCTGTCTTATGCTGTTGAACTGCTTACAGCTCATGTAAAGCCGTTTACTAACATTGGGAACAGTATGAATAAATTCAGAAATACTGAAGATGAAGCTGCAGCAATGAATACTGAAGCTGAAAACAATATGGAAGACATGAAAATTGAAGAACTGGATTTTACTGTAAGATCTTATAATTGCCTAAAAAAGGCAGGGGTAAATACAATTTCAGATCTAACTTCAATGTCTTATGTTGAGTTGTTAAAAATTAAAAATTTAGGAAGAAAATCCCTAAATGAAATAATTGACAAAATGAAAGAGCTTGGTTACGATTTAAGTGAAGAAGCCGGGAATTAATAAAAATCGTATTAAGGAGGGAAGAAGTAATGAATCATAATAAATCATATAGGAAATTAGGTAGAAGAAGTGATCATAGACTAGCAATGATGAAAAATATGACTATTTCTTTAGTTAAAGCTGAAAGGATAGAAACTACTGTTACAAGAGCAAAAGAACTGAGAAAATTTGTTGAAAAAGTAATAACATTAGGGAAAAAGGCAAATTCCTCAGATGATGCTGCAAGAAAAATCCATTTAAGAAGACAGGCTTTCGCTTTTTTAAGAAATGAAGAAGCTGTTGCTAAAGTATTTAAGGAAATTGCTCCTAAATACATGGATAGAAATGGTGGATATACTAGAATTATTAAGACTGATGTAAGAAGAGGAGATTCTGCTGAATTAGCAATAATTGAATTAGTTTAATTAGAATATTTTATGTATATTTAAATAAAAATTTTTTACTGGGGCTGTCTGACAGTGTTATTCTGTTCAGATAGTCTATTTATTTTATAATATAGATAGAAGGAGATTTATGGAAACGATAAGAAAAAAGGAAATGATGATGATAACATTAATGATATTTTCCCTTTTTTTCGGTGCAGGAAATTTAATATTTCCTCCGATAATTGGAAAAGAGGCGGGAAGCAATACAGTTACGACAATGATGTTTTTTGCATTAACTGCAATTGTATTTCCAATATTGGCAGTAGTGGCAGTTTCACAATCAGATGGATTAAAGAACCTGGCAGCGAGGGTAGATCCTGTCTTTTCAATAATATTTACAATAGCAGTGTACCTTTCTATAGGACCTGCTTTAGCAATTCCTAGGGCAGGAAGTGTACCATTTGAAATAGCGGTAGCCCCGTACCTTTCAAGTGATATATCTCTAAGACTGGCATTGTTTGTATATACTACTATATTCTTTCTATTAGTTTACTGGTTAAGCCTAAATCCAGGAAAACTTCTTGGAAGAATAGGAAAAATAACAGCTCCGGTATTTTTAATATTAATATGTATGCTATTTATAGGAACTTTTATAAAACCGATGGGAATGTACATGCCTCCAGTAGGGAAATATAAGGAAATCTTAGGAATACAAGGATTTATAGATGGATATATGACACTTGATGCTATAGCTGGACTGAATTATGGACTAGTTGTTGTATTTGTAATTAAAAGTAAAAATATACATGATAAAGGAAAGATTTCAAGAATTGTAATGCAGACAGGGATAGGTGCAGGACTGCTGCTTTTTATCATCTATATGATGCTTGCACATATAGGAGCATCAAGTGCCTCATTGTTTCCTGCTACAAAAAATGGGGCTGAAATATTATCTCTTGTAGCTAATTTCTCATATGGAAGGTTTGGGGCAGTACTTCTGGCTGGGATATTTACAATAGCGTGCCTGAATATAGGTGTGGGACTCACAACGTCAATAAGCCAGTATTTCAGTACATTAGTCAAAGGAGTATCTTATAAGATGTGGGTATCTGTATGGGTTATATGTAGCTATTTATTGGCAAATATGGGCTTGAACAGTATAATGGCTTATAGTGTTCCTGTACTACAGGCTATTTATCCGGCATCACTTGTATTAATTGTGCTGGCATTAGCAGATAAATATATAAAAGGGAGCAGCATAGTCTATAGATCTGTAATTTATCCTGTAATTATTGTAAGTATACTTAATATACTGGAGATGAAAGGAATATCAGTTCCATTGCTTACTGAGGGGATAAAAAAACTTCCTCTTTATAGATTAAGCTTAGGGTGGATATCAGTTGCAGCAGCCGCCTTTGCCATAAGTTACGTATTTCTAAAATTCAGGAAGGAAGACTAGCAAATCATATGGAATACTAAGTTAAAATAATGGTAAATATGATAGTAGGAGAGTATAATAACAAAAAAATGAGAGGAGTAGCAGGAGATGAGGAATATGAAAAAAATAAGGGAAATGGCATTATTATTTTTAGTAATATCGACTTTGGCAGCTGCTGTAAATGGGAATATGGAAAATACAGCTATAAAGAGTGAATCTGGCTCTTCTACTGTAAAAAAAGAAAATGGGAAGGAAGTAATTCCTTCAGGGGGGAATACACAGAATACTCAGGTGTCACAAGGTAAAAAAGTTAGGGAAGTTGTACCTTCCAATAAGACTTCAGAAGGATATGACTTGAATTTTGATATTTCCCAGTATGCAGAAAAATCAGTTGAAGTAAATGGAAAAGAAGTGAAATTCAGGGCATATGAAGATATAGTATATATTAAAAATCCAGTAGAGATTAACTATCAGACTATTAATATATATATACCGGAAGAATACTTTAATGGGAAGTCGGCAGGAAAATATAATTCAAGGACAGCACCTATATTTTTTCCTAACAGTGTAGGAGGTTATATGCCGGGGGCTGCAGGAACTCCAGGAATCGGAAGAGACGGGAAGCCTAATGCAATATCAGTAGCACTTTCTAAAGGATATGTAGTGGCGGCTCCAGGAGCAAGAGGAAGAACCCTAAAAAATTCTAAAGGTGAATATACAGGGAAAGCACCTGCTGTAATAGTGGATCTGAAAGCGGCTGTAAGATATTTGAAATATAATGATAAAAGAATCCCTGGAAGAGCTGACAGGATAATCTCTAATGGAACAAGTGCAGGGGGAGCTTTATCAGCACTTCTAGGAGCTACAGGAAACAGCAGGGACTATGAACCTTATTTAAAGGAGCTGGGAGCAGCTCAGGCTGATGATAATATATATGCAGTGTCAGCATACTGCCCTATTACTAACCTGGATCATGGAAATGAAGCATATGAATGGATGTTTAATGGAATTGACAGCTATCAGAAGATGTCAATAACTATGCTTGATTATAATGTTGAAAGAAAAACTGAGGAAAAAACTTTGACTGATGCAGAAAAATCTCTCTCTCCAAAATTAAAGGAAATTTTTCCAGAATACGTAAATAGCTTGAAACTGAAGGGGAAAAATGGAAAAATATTAACATTGGATAAGGAAGGTAATGGAAGTTTTAAGGAATATCTGAAAAAATATGTTATTGCTTCTGCAAATAATGCATTAAAAAAAGGGGAAGATCTGTCCCAGTTTAAATTTTTAGTAATGAAGGATAATAAGGTTATAGACATTAATTTTGAAGAATATGCCAGAAGTATAGGGAGACTGAAAGTTCCAGGGGCTTTTGATGCGATGGACATGTCTTCAGGAGAAAATAATCTTTTTGGAAACAGTAAGACGGATAACAGACATTTTACAAAATTTATGGCTGAATATACTAAAAATTCAGAAATTGCTGATGCACAGACAGTAAAAATGATGAATCCTATGGAATATATAGGGAAAAAGGGAGCAATGACTTCAAAATACTGGAGAATCCGTCATGGAGAAACAGACAGGGATACTTCTCTTGCCATACCTGCAATTTTAGCACTGAAACTTGAAAATTCAGGAAAAACAGTAGATTTTTCAGTACCTTGGGGACAGGGGCATGGTGGAGATTATGACCTTGAGGAACTGTTTTCATGGATGGACAGTATTGTAAATAAAAAATAAAGTCACTGGAAATATTTTAATAATCAGGAAAAGCTATTTAAAAAGTAACTGGAAACAGGATAACATATGGGAAATTCCCTTCTGCATAAACTGTAAACTACTGTTACTTTGAAAATAGCTTTTTTCTTTAAATAATAAATTTGGGATGGACAGCATAATCATACTGTATAATCATTGATTTATATCAGTATTTTCTGATCCTCTTCTTTTTAATTTTGTTTTTTACTTTTTTTACGGAAGCATCCTGACTGTACTGTCTATTGTCATATTCATTTAAATAAGCTTTATAGCTTTCATCTATATGCCATTCTTTCTGGCTTGCAGTTCTCTGGGCTTCTTTTTCTTCTGATGTGAGTTCATCATAGCTTCGTACTTTTAAATATATTTCTGGATTTATTCTATTTTCCAGTCCCTTTCCTTTAAGTTCAAAGGCTATTTCAAAATGAAGATGTGGAGCCTTTGTTCCATCTGCATTTCCTGTGACACCGGTTTTTCCAAGAATTTGTCCAGCCTTTACTTTATCTCCGGTTTTTACATTTATTTCACTAAGGTGACAGTATCGTGCATACCTGATTCTATTTTCATTGAAGTCATAATTTTCTCCATACAGCATTTCTCCCGTATTTTCTATCGGGATATAGTTCTCCCTTTTTACTTCCTTCAGTTCATCCGGATTTACTTCCAGGTATATGTATAACCCATATCCTCCTTCATCAACACCGACTTCTGTAATAGTACCATCTAATATGGCATATATGTCAGTTCCGGGAAGGGCAAACATATCAATACCCTGGTGGACTCTAGCTCCGCCTTTTCTAGTCATGCCGAATTTAGAACGGTTTGGATATCCTTCACCATAAAAGGTATAATATGTTATCTGAGGATTCTTTACAGGAGTATGTTCTAGGACTTTTTCCTCCTTTGTAGTTACGGGAATTTTTACTTTAACTTTATTTCTTTGATAATAGTAGATAAATATGCCTAAAAAAATGGACAGGATAGCTATGAATGGGAGTATATACATATTCTTTTTTTTCTTAGAACCTATAGAATCAGAAAGTGAATGTTTTTCCTTCAAATTTTTTACCTCCTTGAAAATAAAAATTAGAATAGCGTAAAATTGTAATAAAAAGATACTTTTCTGTAAATATTTATATTTAAATATATCATATCACTATGGGAGAAAAAAATCAATAAATCGGGAAAAAATTAGGATAAAAATTATTGAAATTATCTGAAATATAATATAAAATGTAGAAAAGAGAAAAAATGGCAAAACACTTTTCTTTAGAATCTATGAAAAATTCTTAAATAGAAAAATCAAACAGGATAAATGTATTAAATCATTTTGAACAACTTATGTTTTATTATACCCAATAATTTAAATAATAATTAAAAATAAATATTTAAAGGAGATAGACATGAGAGGAAAAAAAATAGTATTAGCATCTTTAGTGGAAGCATTAGTTTTAAGTTGCAGCAGTGGGGATTATTCATTTAATGTGAAAGATATTTCGGAAAATTCTGTAGTTCCTATAAATCCTAATATGCCAATAAATCCAGGCAATCCATCGACACCGACAAATCCGACAACCCCAGTAAATCCAGGTAGTCCTTCAGTGCCTGTAAATCCAACAGTTCCAGGTACACCAATAACTCCGGGAAATCCGTCAACACCGACAAATCCCACAAACCCAGGAACACCAGGTACACCGACAACGCCGGTTCCTATTTACAAATTAAAGGACGATCCTGAAAGGTTTCAAATTTCTCTTACAGATAATCCAGATGTATTTACTGTACATACTTTTGGAGAGAATGTTCCCGAAAGTAGCGGAGTACATGAATTAGAAAATGATATTATTACAGCTAGTACTGATGAAAAATATATAGGGGTAAAGGTAACGGCGAAAAAAAATCCAGTTACAGGGAAATACGAGCCTTCTTATGAAGGGACTTTTCTTCTGAGAAGTGATTTGCGTATGAAAGGAAAAAATTCTATCGGAATATACTCAAAAGGTGTAAATGTACTGCAATGGCAAACTACGATAGAAATACAGGAAAATTCAGTAGGAATATATGCCGTAGCAAATGATGAATATACTGATACACCTAATGCTCCAAATGCTAATACAGTAGTAAGTACAATGGGGGATATAGAAATAAATGGAAAAAATTCAATAGGAATGTATTATAAAAGTGGTAATTTTCAGGCAACAGGAACTATAATCAGTCAAGGGGAAATAAGAAGCTCTTTTCCTAATGTAATAGGTATTTTTACTGATTCAGGTTCAGATGAAAAAGAATTTGTTAATGAAGGGAAAATTGATCTGCAGGGAGAGAAAACAGTTGGAATGTACGGAAAAGGAAATGGGGGATACAAATTAAAAAACTCCGGGAATATTATAGTAAGTCCTTCCAGCGACAGGAACAATCCGAATATAGGTATGTATACAAAGGAAGAAAATATACAGCTAGTTAATGACAGGGCAGGAAGAGATAAAGCAAATATAAGGGTAGAGAAAAATTCAATTGGAATGATGAAAAGTAAGGGAGCTAATTCTTCATATCCTCCTAAAGTATTAAATGACTCTTATGGAGTAATAGAACTGGCAGGGGATAATGCAATAGGAATGGTACTGGGGGAAAATGTCTATGGAGTAAA
>JBHACQ010000108.1:0-2964 GCA_041854625.1 Leptotrichia sp.
GTCTTGTGAACCATTGCCGCTTGTGCCTTTGTAACATATGGCGTCATTATGTTCCTATGACCATTCTTCTGTTCATACAGCAGTATCTTTTGCATCGTCGCAATATTATCTTTATTTTTATATTCTACAAGAACAGTCCTTCCAAAATTTAGTTCCCTTACTTCCTGAAGTATTTTACTGTAGTCATTACCTCCAGCATATATAACTATTCTATTTTGTCTTCTGTCCCTTTTTATACCATCGTGAAATAATCCCGAAGTTAAAATTATGCTGTTTTCTTTTATTATTTTTTTTATTTCTGCTTCTTCAGAGGCTCTTAACTCTTCATTAATTATTTTCTGAGTTTCTTTATTTAATTTATGATTTTCTCTTTTTGATATTTTCTTTTTAGATTTTAATCTCGTTATTACCTTACTATTAGCAGTACGTTTATCTATTTTTTTAAATGCCTTTTCCAGCCTGTCAATTTCATTTATCTGTCTTTTTTGAATATGTTCAGGAGCATAAGGATTATACTGAACTCTCCTGTCAATCCTGTCATCTCCAGTTGGCATCCAATATTGCATATCCTCAAGACTGTACCCATTAAGCCTAGCCCAGTCCTCATCCACAAGCATAGACATCCTGTAGTCTATTATTCCCTGACTGTCTGTCAAATATCCATTATCTTTGATTTGTTGCAAGAACTGACCATATGCTTTCTCCACATACTGTGCCTCATACTCACTGTCATCTCCAAATACGATGTGGCTTATCTCGTGCTGTGTCAAAGTATTGAAGTCTATCGTTTTTCCTGAATCCACGTGGCTCTTGTTTATCCACACAGTTCCGTCTTTTGTTACTGCAAATCCATTTGCTGCAAGTTTTGCTATGCTGTTCTTGTCAAGGCTCTGGTCTACGTCCTTCTCATCGTAGAAGTAAACTTTTACACCCTTCTTTGCCAGACTTCCAAATCTTTGCTCTAGCTCAGCCTTCACCTGCTGCTGTGTCTTGCCTTTTGTGTCAACGTATCCTATTCTTGTAAACTTCTGTACTAGACTTTCTGCTTCCACATTTTTTAAAACATTCAGATTTCCGTTCTCATCTCTTGTTGTCAGTATTCTCTTTATTCCGTCAGTCGTTCTTTCAGAGTTTTCAATAAGGTCTTTCAGTTTCCCTCGTCCAGCCTCAGTTGCCCAGTACTCTGTAAGCAGATCTACATTTACAGGTTTTAGTTCCCTTCCTTCAAACTCTGTTGTCTGTCTGTTAGGATCCCTGTTCACTCCTTCCAGATCCTGGTTCATTGTTACTCCTGCTCCGACAGTTGCAAGTATTTCTCTTGTCTTGTCAGTTTCTCCGTAAGTTAGCCCTGTCTTTACTGCCACTCCCGTTCTCTTTGGATTTGAACCGTCTATGTATACCTGATTCCCATTTGTATCCCTTTGAGAATACGATACGTTTGGATAGACTGTTACGTTTATTCCCACTGTTCTTGACTTGTCGATATCCTTCAAGTCCTCGTGTTCATAGCCGCCTGAGTTTAATGTGAAGTTTCCGTCAATTAATGAGCCTACCTGTTTTACTGTTCCTTTTACATCAAGCAATCCTCCTCCTGATGTAAACTCTGTAACGTTTCTTGTTATTCTTTGCTCTACGTCAGTTCTTGTATGTCCAGCTGAAATGCTTGAAAGATTTGCTCCATACCCTTTCGGATTATTCTTGTCAAAGCCTTTGCCTATTCCTGCACTTATTCCTGCTGAGTAGCCTCTTCCTTCGGAGGTAAACTCATCCTGCACGCTTTCAACTGTCATTTTTCCTCCAACAGTTCCTGATACGCTTCCAGTCTTAACGTCAACTCCTGTTACCTTGACATCTCCTGCTACATTGTAGTGGGAATTTCCTTTGGTTACATCTTGTCTCTGATTGTAATAAGTTCCTGATTTCTCAGCAGTCTTTACTATTAACCTGAGCTTGTCAGAATGTCTGCAGTGTGTCGTCATATGAACTTTTTAGTCATTCCGACAGTTTCAAGAAGCCTGTCCATTTTCGCTTTAAGAAGCAAAAATTATTGACTCCATCTATATATCCAGTTTTTCCATCCTTCTGAAGTAATAGTAGCCAAATCAAACTCCTTCATAAATTTATATGGATCCTCATATTCATTTAGAGGGGTGTTGTCAATCAGTTCCTTAGGAGCCACCTCGTTATCAATTTCTAAATCAAATCCATGATAAAGTGCTATCTTGGCATACATTATTACATAGACATGTAAATAAAAATCATAAAATGTACTTGTGTCATAAAGTATCTTCTTTGCAACTTTTGGATTCATCATTTCATTGATAGCTACTTTCATACCTGCAATATCCCTGTCTGCCAAGGATTTAAAAAATTGATAGTCGTATTCCCTATATTTTTCTTTTGGGTCAGTCAACGGTTTTTCTAAATAGGCATTGCATCGTCTCTTAACCTCCCCCCAGTTCCCTTTTAAGGCGTACAGAGTTACTCTCAGTAGGAATCTTAATCCATAGGTGTTTTTCAATGTTCTATATGTCTTTTTCTCATTTTCATAATCATCTGGAATTATTTCATCCAAATTGTTTTTCAGAAAAGAAATTAAATCCTGATTGTTTGACATAAAAATATCAAATAGTTGTGAACTGTTGCCAAAAGTCTGGTCTTTACGGTAACTTGAAAGTATTTTAAGTTTTGCCGCAATATAGCAATTTAATCTATGCATTTTAATGTTTTTGTCTATCAGTAAATTTTTTGAGGCCATTCTTCCGTGATATGATGCTAAAAATCTCATACATGCACGCTGATTCCCTTCTTTTTCCCCTCTAATATATTTTAAATTATCTTCTATTTCTGCTTCCAAATCAACTCCTGTAAAATCAATTAATCTTAATCCTCTTTCATATTTTACCTTTCCTGCCACTATGCTCATGCATTCTCCTTTCTTTTTTATTATTTAATTATTTAAAA
>JBHACQ010000109.1:0-4279 GCA_041854625.1 Leptotrichia sp.
ATTTGACTATCTTTTCTGCCAGTTCTTGTCCGTTAGGCCCTGCAAAAATCCTGATTCTTTTTTTATCTTCTTCACTAAAGGTTTTCATCTGATACTGTCCTTTCTATATATGAATTTTCTTTTTTCAGTTTTATCAGTTTTATTAAACTATTTAATTATACCATATAATTTCCTATTTTTTATATATTTTAATTATTTTTTTATTCATCTTTTTACGTTTTTTGTCAAAAAACCATCCCCACTTATTAAAATATTTTATTGCAGACCTTACATGAATCATCATCATCTTTCTGGATTTATACGAAGCCTTTCCATGTTCATGCACTATTTCAGCTGAAGGATAACACATTACCCTGTACTTCTCCCCTATCCTCCTGCACAGGTCATAGTCCTCCATATACATGAAATATCTTTCATCAAATTTCCCTATATTCCTGAATACTTCTGTCCTTACAAACATAAAGCAGCCTGAAAGGATGGGAACTTCTATTTCCTTGCTGTAGTCATACCATTTCATTTCATACTCATAATCCATTTTCTCCAGAAGTTTCCTGAAGGGAAGAAACCTTCTTAATATAAGGTTAAACGGAGTAGGGAGAAGCCTGCATGAATAGCTCGTCTTCCCGTCAGGATCCTTTATTTTAGGTCCTGTCTGACCTATCCCCATATCCCCTTCCATATAGTCATACAGTTTTTCTATAGTACCTTCCTGAAAGGTAATATCCGCATTTATTATAAGATGATACTTTGAATCCTCTTCATTTCCTATGAGCTTTTCTATAACTACATTATGCCCTGCCCCAAAACCCTCATTTGCATTATTAAATATATACTCCAGCCGTGTATCATTCATCTCCTCTATAAATCCCCTCAGATAATCCTCTTCAGAATTATCAGATATCCATAGCTTAAAATTCAGCTTAACTTTCTGAAAGCAGTTTATTATTTGCCTCAGTTCCTCCCTTTCGGTATTATAAGTTACTATACAGGCAGTAAAATCATACATTTTGTTCCCTCTTTCTTTTTTCTTTATTATAATACAAAAGACTGGAATAAGTCCAGCCTTAAACTTTTATTTAAAATAGTCTTTATTCCTGTCAAATTTCTGCTGTTTCATGTCTTTTTCAGAAATAGTGAGCTCATCATGGCTTATCCCAAACTCTTCCAGTCTCCAGTCTATACCTATAGTTTCATCGCTCCAGAGTATTCCGCTGTCGTATTCCGGAGAATACAGGTCTGTACATTTATAAAGGAATTCCGTGTCATCTTCCAGTGTAATAAATCCGTGGGCAAATCCTTCAGGAACATAGAACATTGTCTTATTTTCTCCCGTGAGGATTACTCCATACCATTGTCCATAGGTCTTACTGTCTTTCCTAAGGTCTACAGCTACATCATAGACGCTTCCCTTTACTACCCTCACAAGCTTTCCCTGTGTAAACTTTGTCTGGAAATGAAGCCCTCTTAATACCCCTTTCCTGGACTTTGAATGGTTATCCTGTACAAACTTCATTGTAAGTCCGTGTTCTGCAAAGGACTTCTCATTATAAGTTTCCTGGAAGAACCCCCTCTCGTCTCCAAATACTTTAGGCTGTATTATTACCAGATCCTTTATCGGCGTCTTTATCACTTCAAAGTTATTCATCTATCTGCCTCCATACATCTTGTCATAGTATTTCTGATAGTCCCCTGATATGACTTCTTTTACCCATTCCTGATTTTCAAGGTACCATCTTACAGTCTTTCTTATACCTGTCTTAAAATCTGTTTCAGGATACCATCCAAGTTCCCTTGCTATCTTTGAAGGATCTATGGCATATCTCATATCATGTCCCAGCCTGTCCTGTACATAGGTTATGAGGTCATAGTTTATATTCTCTATATCCGTCCTTAACATCTTCCTGTATTCTTCTGAAGCTTCCAGTTCCTCTCTGATTATGTCTATTATAAGCTTTACTATATTTATATTCTGTTCCTCGTTAAACCCTCCTATATTATAGACTTCCCCTATTTTCCCGCTGTTTACGACAATATCTATCCCCTTACAGTGGTCTTCCACATAGAGCCAGTCCCTTACATTTTCACCTTTCCCATAGACAGGCAGGTTCTTCCCTTCAAGGACATTTTTTATCATAAGCGGAATCAGCTTTTCAGGAAAATGATAAGGTCCATAGTTGTTAGAACATCTTGTTATATTTATAGGCAGCCTATAAGTTTCTCCATAAGCTATGACAATATGGTCTGCTCCTGTCTTTGAAGCTGAGTATGGGCTTCTGGGATCCAGCGGCGTTTCTTCAGTAAAGAATTTTTTCCCGTAAGTCTTTAAATCTTCCCTGCCCTTTACAACCTTCTTTACTTCCTCGTCTTCTATTACAAGCTCTATAGCCTCGTCATAGTCTTTAGACAGGCTTCCATATACTTCATCTGTGGAAACCTGCAGATATCTGACCCCCTTCCTGTATACAGGATATCCGTTTTCATCCTTTCCTACAGTCCATGCCTTCTTTGCATTTTCAAGAAGGTTCTGTGTACCAAGTATATTTGTCTCAAGGAATATCTGAGGATTCTCTATGGATCTGTCTACATGGGACTCTGCTGCAAAGTTTACAACGAAGTCAACATTATTCTCACTAAATATCCTGCCTATTTCTTCCCTGTCCCTTATGTCCACCTTCTCAAATTTTACCCTTCCATCCTTCAGCTCTTCCTTTATTGTTCCAAGATTACCTGCATAAGTAAGGCAGTCTACCACAATAACCCTGATATCTTCCTTCCCTTCATATTTCTTCAGGATATGTTTTAGGAAATTTGCTCCTATAAATCCTGCTGCTCCCGTTACCAGATATGTTTTCATTATTTCCTCCTGAACTAACAAGTTTTTCTAATATTTCAAAATCATATTTATTGCTTTTTGTATACCCTTACATAATCAACTTTCATTTCTGTAGGAAAGTGTATATCTCCGTCTTCTCCTGTCTTATTTTGTAAAGCCACATTTATCATTAGGAAATGAGGAAGTTTAAAAGTATTGTCTGTCTGTTTCTTTACTTTTTTCATTGACAGAGTCTTGTAATGTCTTCCATTAAAATACCATTTTATTTCCTTCTCATTCCATTCTGCAGCATAAATATTAAAATTTGTCAAATCTTCAGATTTTCTAAGCTTTAAGTCTTTACCTGTAAAAGAGGCATATTTATTATCCGCTTTCAATGCATGAGCTGTTCCAGTTACTAGATTTGGTCTATCCCCATATGTTTCTACAATATCTATCTCTTCCTTAGCAGGGGACCCTGTCGCCTGTGAATAATCAGCCGGCCAGGTCCAGAATGCCGGCCAGACTCCTACACCTTTCGGCATGGAAGCCCTCATTTCTATTTTCCCTTCATGTACTGTAAACAGACCCTTTGTATGTACTGCTCCTGAACTATAGAGTATTTTCCTGTCCTTTCCGTCTATTTTTATCGTCTTATCTGTCTCCTTTTTTAATTCTATTACAAGATTGCCTTCCTTGATTTTTACATTATCCCTTAAATAATAATGTTTTGTTTGAAATCCGTACTGATCAACCAGTTCCCCTTTTTCATTTACATAGTTTCCTGAGTTCCAAGGATTATTATTTTCCCAGTAATTCCACTTTGTCCTGTCAAGGGCTTCCCCATCAAATTCATCCCTCCATACAAGCTCCCAAGATGTTTTTTTTGTTATATTTTCAACCTTCTTCATAAACCTCGGTTTTGCTGTCTTTACAGGTATATTTTCTTCTTCTGTATTTTTCTGGTTTTCAGTAGTAGCGGCTACTTCTTTAATTCCCTTTGTATTATTAGAATTATTGGAAAAAGAGATGACACTTATAAGTAACACTCCTAATATTGTTAGCTTCATATACTTCCACCTTTCTTTAAAATTAATGATATTTTATATATTACCATTTTATAAATAAATATTCAATTACATTTGGCTTATAACTTTTTTCATTGTGATTGCCCTTATTATGCTATTTTTGTATTTAAAACCTGTTTTTAGGAAATATCAGGACACGCATCTATATTGAGTCTTTAATTTCTTCTAAAAACCTGTCAATTCCTGATTGCCAGCTTGGAATTTTTTCTCCCAGTAATTTTTCTACTTTAGTGGAATCAAGCTTGGAATATTCAGGTCTTGCAGCTGGAAGATTAAAATCTTTTGTTTTGGCTCTTCCTAATGTTCCGCTCCATCCTATTTTATCCAGAACATATTTAGCCTGATCATATTTACTTGCACTTCCACTGTTTGAAATATG
>JBHACQ010000110.1:0-9651 GCA_041854625.1 Leptotrichia sp.
AGAGATGCTACGGCATCTCTTTTTTTGTTTGTAAGGAAAGTAAATTTAACTTTTTTAAGCAGTTATAGATATATTTTGTTAATACAGAAATTTTATTAGGAAGCAGAACTTACAGTGATTTTATAGTATTTTGGGGTGGTATATGCTTTAATTATGGAATCTTATGAAAATATATAAAAAAACTTTCAAAAAAATATACAATTTCTTTGAAAAGTGTTTGACATATGAAAGAAAATCTGATAAGATAGATTTATTAAGAAAAAATATTATATTCAGATTAGATATGAGTTTCATATATGTTTGAATATATAAAATAAATATTTTGGGAGGATGCATCAGATGAAAAAGATTTTAGGGTTATTAGCACTGACAGTAGCAATTTCAGGTATTGTTTCTGCAGATCAGGATGTCTTAAAGAGTATAAAGGTTACAAATGAAATAAGACAAGGATGGCAGGATAAAGACGGAAGTAAAGCTAACGGTATAGGAAATGCAGGATTCAAGAAGAACAACAGAGCAAGGACAAGATGGAGAAAAATCGTATCAGGAGAACTGACTTTATCAGATGAAATGGGACTTGATGCAAGTTTCTTAATCAGACATGACAATGACACTAATAGAAACAAGTTTGAAAATAATAAAATAACACATTTAGGTACATTCAACAAAAGGGAAAACTGGTATACTAACTTAGAGTTAAGCAAGAAACTGAATTTCGGATCACTTGAAACTAAGACTACATTTGGTTGGATACATGAGGCAAGGATAGTAAGAGCAAATGGAACAACAGGGGAAAAATATACAGACGGAATCTGGAATGAACTGTATTTCGGACCTAGCTTCGATGTGAAAGTATTCGGACAGACTATATCAACTACATTACAGGGAGTATATTTTAATATAAAAGGTTCAAAATACGGAGACTATCATCTGAATGGTTCAAGTTTTGTAAATGGAAGAGCTGACGGATGGGGAATAAATGCAGATTTCAGCACAAGTGGGTCTTTCTATGATGGAAGCTACGGTAAGATTGGATATAATATTAACCTGATAAACCACTTCAGGGATGCTAATGGAAAGGTATCTGCTACAGGTAAGGAAGCTAAGTCAAATGTATATATGGACTACTATACAGCTGTACACTACACTACTCCTTCATTTGCAGGGTTCTATGGGAAATTAACAGTAGATAATGAATGGGAAAGATATACTGCTACTCCAGGATATAATAACTACTTCTCTGTATGGACTGACTTAGGATATAAGAAGTCATTTGAAACTGCTGTAGGTTCAGTTACTTTAAATCCGTATGTAAGATACAGACCACTTTATAGGGAAACTGTAAAGGATAACTCAGGAAGAAAGACAATAGAAATTAATGAAGTAAGAGCAGGATTAAGCATCAGCCTTGCAACAAACTAAAAATAAAAGGATTTTATTAGAAAACATATTTTTAATAAAAAAATAATAGAAAAACATATAATAACCATAAAAATTAAAGAGACTGTCTCAAAAGTAGTAATTACCTTATCTTAACTGCTTCTGAGGCAGTCCTTTTTTATAACAGGCGTATGACAGGTGGAGACCAGGTATCTTCAAATGAGACAAAATAAATTGACATACGATATAAAAAATGATAAAATGTTTTGATTATAAATCACACTTTGTTTCATTTGAAAGTAGGGTGTTACCGTACGGTAATCTGCTTTTAAAGAAAAGTGGGAGGAAAACCAAAAAAACTAGGAGGAAAAATGGCAGTAATTACAATGAAACAATTATTAGAGGTAGGAGCTCATTTTGGACATCAGGCAAAGAGATGGAATCCTAAAATGAAACCTTATATCTTTACAGAAAGGAATGGAATCCATATACTGGATTTACATCAGACATTGACAGCTACAGAAAAGGCTTATGAATTTGTAAGAGAGATTTCAGCTGAAGGTGGGAAAGTACTGTTCGTAGGTACTAAGAAGCAGGCTCAGGATGCAGTAAAGGAAGAAGCTGAAAGAGCAGGAGGATTCTATGTAAACAATAGATGGCTTGGAGGACTTCTTACTAACCTGAATACTATCAAGACAAGGGTAAAAAGACTGAAAGAGCTGGAAGAAATGGATGCTGATGGTACACTGGATACAGCATATACTAAGAAGGAAGCAGGACTTTTAAGGAAGGAAATGGCAAAGCTTTCAAAGAACATCGGTGGAATAAAGGAAATGAAAAAATTACCGGCAGCTTTATTTGTAGTGGATATCAAGAAGGAATTCCTTGCACTGGAAGAAGCTAAGAAACTGGGAATACCTGTAATAGCTTTAATTGATACTAATGTTGATCCGGATCTTGTAACTTACAGGATACCTGCAAATGACGATGCTATCAGATCTATAAAATTATTTGCTCAAGTAATTGCAAATGCAGTTGTTGAAGGAAATGGTGGAGTAGAAGGGGTTGTTTCTACTGAAGATGAAGAATTAGAAAATGTAGAAGTAGCTGAAGAAACAGTATTTGAAGAAGTAGTAACTGAAGAAGTAGAAGAAGTTACTGAAGAATCAACAGAAGCATAACAGACAGAAGTATATTAAAATAATAAGGGGAATAGGACCATTCCCCTGTTCTTGTAGAAATAAAGAAAAAAGACATTGGAAACATCTAAGAGAATCCTAATTCTTATAGTATTTAATCAGTAAACAGATTATTTAAGTAAGATAGACTTAAAATTAAAAAATAAAATTTAGGAGGGAAATAAAGTGGCAATCACAACAGCACTTATTAAGGAATTAAGAGAAAGAACAGGAGCAGGAATGCTTGACTGTAAGAAGGCATTAGAAGAAAACGGAGGAGACATTGAAAAGGCGATTGACTGGCTAAGGGAAAAAGGTATCGCTAAGGCAGCTAAAAAATCAGGAAGAGTTGCTGCAGAAGGACTGGTTTTTGCAGCTGTTTCCCCTGACAGGAAGAAGGGAGCTGTACTGGAGTTTAACTCTGAAACAGATTTCGTTGCTAAAAATGATGAATTCAAGTCATTTGGAGAAAAGCTTGTAGAACTGTCATTAACTCATGACCTGACTAGTGAAGATGAGCTGAAGGCATTTGAAATGGAAGGTAAGAAAGTTGAAGATATCTTAACTGAATTAATAGCAAAAATCGGTGAAAATATGAATATAAGAAGACTTAAGTTAGTTTCTACAGAAGGATTCATTGAAACATATATTCACCTTGGAGGAAAGATAGGAGTTCTGCTGAATGTTTCAGGAGAAGCTACACCTGAAGCACTGGAAAAGGCAAAGGGAGTGGCAATGCATATAGCGGCTATGGATCCTAAATACCTGGATTCATCTCAAGTTACTGCAGATGACCTGGAAAGAGAAAAAGAAATAGCTAGGCACCAGCTGGAAGCAGAAGGGAAGCCTGCTAACATCATAGAAAAGATTCTGGATGGAAAAATGAGGAAATTCTATGAGGAAAACTGTCTTGTAAACCAGAAATATGTCAGAGATGACAGCCTGACTGTTGAAAAGTTCATATCCCCTAATTCAATAATATCTTTCGACAGATTTAAAGTTGGAGAAGGAATTCAAAAGGAAGAGGTTGATTTTGCTGCAGAAGTAGCTGCACAAATTGCTGGAAACTAAAATAAAGGGGGTAGTCCCCCTTTATTTTTTAAAAAATTCTAAAGGAGAAAAGTCCTATGCTTAAATATAAGAGAATATTACTGAAACTGAGTGGAGAAGCTTTAGCTGGAGACAAGGATTTCGGATTTTCCAGCAAAGTCTTGGAAAGTTTTGCAAGACAGGTAAAAGAAGTTCATGAAAAGGGAGCAGAAGTGGCAATTGTTATAGGCGGTGGAAATATATTCAGAGGTATAAGTGGAATGGAGGAAGGCTTTGACAGGGTAACAGGAGATACTATGGGAATGCTTGCTACCATAATGAACGGTCTTGCCCTTCAGGATGCCATTGAGAGGTTGGACATACCTACAAGAGTCCTTACTGCTATACAGATGCCGCAGGTGGCAGAACCTTTCATAAGAAGGAGAGCCATAAGACATCTGGAAAAGGGAAGAGTGGTCATTTTTGCAGGTGGAACAGGGAACCCTTATTTCACTACTGATTCCTGCGGAGCACTGAGGGCAGTAGAGATAAATGCGGATATACTGGCAAAAGGAACTAAAGTCGACGGAATCTATGATAAGGATCCTATGAAGCATGGTGATGCCGTAAAATATGAAACGGTGACTTTTGATGAGGCTATCAGCAAGAATCTAGGTGTCATGGATATGACAGCACTTTCCCTATGCCGTGAAAATAATATGCCGATAATAGTTTTTAATGCATTGGAGGACGGGAATATACTGAAAATGCTCGAAGGAGAGAAGATAGGAACTCTGGTTGTAAAGAACTAGCCGGGAATTTGGCTGGAAACCTGATTAGAAATCTGATTGAAAATTTAATTAGGAATTTAACTGGAAATCGGACTAGGAAGTGTTAAGAAAACTAATAAGAAATACATAAAATTAATTTGAGGTGGTATAAATGTTGGACAATATTTTAAAAGATTCAGAAAGCAAGATGGAAAAATCTCTGGAAAATACTAAAGAAAAGTTTTCCCATGTAAGAGCAGGAAGGGCTACAGTATCCATGGTTGACGGAGTCACTGTGGAAGCTTATGGTTCTCCTACACCATTAAACCAGGTAGGAACAATTTCAGCCCCTGAAGCAAGGCTTCTTACAATAGACCCTTGGGACAAATCTCTAATACCTGTAATAGAAAAGGCTATATTACAGGCAAATCTCGGATTCAATCCTTCAAATGATGGAAAAATAATAAGGCTTGTAGTTCCTGAACTGACAGAAGAACGTAGGAAGGAATATGTAAAGCTGGTTAAGAAGGAAGCTGAAGAAGGAAAAGTAGCAATAAGGAACATAAGGAAAGATATAAATAATAAATTGAGAAAAATGGAAAAAGATGGAGAAATAACAGAAGACGAACTTAAGTCCAGCGAAGAGAAAGTACAGAAGATGACTGACAAGTTTGTAGCTGCTGTTGAAGAAGCACTAGTAAAAAAAGAAAAAGAACTACTGAAAGTGTAGCAGCTAATATAAAAGGAGAAAGTTATGTCAAAATTTACAAAGTTTATGAATTTTTTTAGGCTAAGAAAAAGTATTGCAGTTGATCTGGGTACATCAAATATCTTGATATATGACAGGGAAAAGAAAAAAATAATATTGAATGAACCTTCTGTAATAGTAAAGGACAAGAAGACGGGAGAAGTTATAGCGGTAGGAAGGGAAGCAAAAGAAATGCTTGGAAAGACGGCAGACAACATAGCTGTCATAAGACCTTTGAATGAAGGTGTTATTTCTGATATAGATGCAACAAAGGAACTTCTGAATATATTTATACGGAAGACATATGGAGGTTCACCTTTCAAACCGGAAGTAATGGTATGTGTCCCCCTTCAGATAACGAGTGTCGAAAAGAGGGCAATCTTTGATGCGGTTATCGGTGCAAAGAAGGTATATCTGATTGAAGAAGGAAGGGCGGCAGTAGTAGGATCAGGGGTAAACATATCCCTTCCTGAAGGAAATACTGTAATAGATATAGGTGGAGGCTCTACGGATATAGCCATTCTTTCGCTGGATGAGATAATCTCAAGCAAATCCATAAGGGTGGCAAGCAGTAAATTTGATGATGATATTATAAGATATGTAAAGAAGGAATTTAACCTGCTTATTGGAGAAAAGACAGCAGAGGAAATTAAGATAGAGCTTGGAACTGCCATGAAGGTGCCTGAAAATGAGAATGCAATTTCCAGTATAAAGGGAAGGGATCTGTCAACAGGTATACCAAGGACAGTGGAAATAACTTCCAATCAGGTTCATGATGCAATTAAGGAATCAATAGACGAGATACTGTCTGCCTTGAAAGAAGTACTGGAAAAATGTCCGCCTGAACTGTCTGCTGACATTCTGGATAATGGAATAATCCTTACAGGAGGAGGTTCACTTATAAGGAACCTTGACAGGCTTATAGAACAGGAAGTCAAAATCAATATAAAAAGGGCATCAAATCCACTAGAATCAGTTGTTCTAGGTGGCGGGGAAGCATTTAATAATAAGAAGCTCCTAAGAACCCTTGAAATGAAGGAAATGTAACAGTGTATAATTAGCGAAGCAATGCAGAAATAAATGATATAATAAATGGTAATGTAGATATGATTATGAAATATAGAATCTTATATAAAGCCTATTTCAAAGAAGCAGTAAATCAGAGTGTATCAGAGAAGATACATCAGAAGACTGCTGAATTTGAAGGGCTTTTTTTATTTGTTAGGAAAGTAAATTTTTGATGGTTATTGAAATTAAGTATAAATAAAATGCTGATATTCGTTGCAACATATAAGGGAATCAGCCTTGTAACGATTGTATCTGAGAGCGTTAAATCAGTAGAAGCAACAGTAAAATAGGAAATGGAGTTATCAGATACTGCATAGGGGAAATCTTTAAAGGAAGAATTTTTAGAGGTGATTGAAAGTGGGATAAAGGATGCTGTTCTGATTTATAGCAGGTAATAGGATACTAATTTCAAAGTGGAAAAAATGTCCTAAAAATGTTATAATCTTTTGTAAGAAAAATAGGAGAGGAAGTAGATATATTTATACATATTACTAAAGTTATGTCAAAAGGGATGGTTGTTATTTCCAAAAAGATAGAGAATTTTTGAATTTAGAAAATGGGAATTATGTTACTTCTGTAGTTAATAAATATAAAGTGTAAATTCAAAATTACAAAGTTTATATTGAAGAAAACATAGGAAAATAAAGGTGGTGAAATAAAGTAGATGACTGTAGATGAAATAAAAAAGTTAATTCAAAATGGAGAAAAAATAGATGTCGAGTTTAAAGAATCGAAGAATGCCTTGACAAAAGATGTCTTTGATACAGTATGCTCTTTCAATAATAGAAATGGAGGACATATTCTACTTGGTATAAATGATAAAAGAGAGATTTTGGGTGTTAATAAAGATAAAGTTGACAAAGTAATTAAGGAATTTACTACAGCAACCAATAATCCACAAAAAATGTATCCACCGCTGTACTTGCTACCGGAAATTTTTGAAATTGAAGGTAAGCAAATCATTTATATCAGAGTACCTGAAGGCTATCAAGTATGCAGGCATAATGGAAAAATTTGGGATAGATCTTATGAAGGAGACATCAATATCACGGATCATTCTGAACTTGTTTATAAGTTATATGCAAGAAAGCAGGGGAGTTATTTCGTTAATAAAGTGTATCCAAATCTTGATATTGATTTTCTTGATGCTTCTGTTATTGTTAAAGCTAAGAAAATGGCTGTCTCAAGAAATCAAAATCATGCGTGGAAAGATATGAGCGATGAGGAGCTTCTTAGAAGTGCTAATTTGATTTTAACAGATCCCGAAACAAAGCGTGAAGGAATTACATTAGCTGCTATCCTATTATTTGGGAAAGTCAACTCTATTATGTCTGTTCTTTCACAACATAAAACTGATGCGATATTTAGAGTTGAAAATAAGGATAGATATGATGACAGAGATGTTGTAATAACAAATCTGATTGATAGTTATGACAGGCTTATAAAATTTGGACAAAAGCATTTAAATGATTTATTTGTCTTGGAAGGAATTGTCAATGTTAATGCAAGAGATAGAATACTTAGAGAAATTGTATCGAATACACTTGCACATAGAGATTATTCAAGTGGATTCCCTGCAAAAATGGTTATTGATGATGAGAAGATTACTATTGAAAACAGTAATTTGGCTCATGGTATTGGTGCATTAGATTTGCAAAAGTTTGAACCATTTCCTAAGAATCCATCTATATCTAAGGTTTTTAGAGAAATTGGACTTGCTGATGAACTTGGATCGGGAATGCGAAACACCTACAAATACACACAACTTTATTCAGGGCAAAACCCATTATTTGAGGAGGGAGATGTGTTCAGAACGATTATTCCTTTAAAGAAGATAGCTACGCAAAAGGTGGGCATAGAAAATGTCCCTCACGATGTCCCTCACGATGTCCCTCACGATGTCCCTCATGATGTCCCTCACGATATTTCCAAGGATAAGAAAGAACTTATTGAATTTATAAAAGCACAAATAAGATTAAATAATAAGATTACAAGACAGGCTATTGCAGATCGTGCCGGTGTAAGTGTAAAAACTATACAAAGAGCTTTGAAAGAAATAGACAATCTGCAATATATAGGTAGTGGAAGTAATGGGTATTGGAAACTTAACGAATAAAAGTTAGTTGCCAAATCATAACTTTTATAAGTGAAATAGTACTATAGATGCCATAAAATGAAGTTGTAGTAGAAAAATTAAGCTGCAATAAGTTGCGGGACATAGAATTAAAAGGTGATTAGAGTAAAATCTAACCGCCTTTTTTGTTTGAAAAAGAAGGAAGTAAAAATGAGAATTTATGATTTAGTATGAATTGTCTCAATTAAAATTCTTTTCTGCTTAAATTAAAATAAATTATATAATGACTGAAAGAGTTGAGGTATTGAAAATAAAGGGATAGATAAAAAATGAAAATATAAATAGAAAAAAATATATTGAAATTTTTACAAATATTTGCTATTATATACAATAATGAGAGAAAACTTATAATTGCATATTTCTTTTCTGAAAGTTAAGTTATACTGTGCTTAGCCAGAGAAGGTAAAACACTATGTTTTTGGAGATGGAATATCCTTTATTATTTATTTTGGAGACACAAAGAACAATCAAATATTTTTATGATAGGAGTTGATAAATTTGAGTAATAATTTAAGAAGGCTTGAAAAAGAACTTAGAAGCTTTGCAAAAAGAACAAAACATGTAAAGTATACTACAGGATTACTTTTTTCTTTCTTATTGATGGGGATGATGTCATTTGCTAGACAGTTGACGACGGATTCACCGGAGATAAAAGATGCGAGACAATCATTAAATACTTCAATTGCAGACATGAAAAAACTATTCAGGGAAGCTAGGGCAGAAAATAACAAATTATTAAAACAATCAAATCTTGAGCTAATTCAATTAATGGAACAGGGAGATCATGTTGTAAAATCACCTTGGAGTTCATGGCAGTTCGGTATGAATTATTTTTATAGTGACTGGCAAGGAACGTATAAAGGAAGAGGAGATAAGGCAGCAAAATATCCTTATGAGGGGATTTATACAAGATATGCAGCAGGAACAGAAGCGGAGATGTACAGATATGTAACTCCAGCATTGAGCAAAATGGCTCAGTATGTTCCGCAATTATCGGATCCTACAGCAGCAGCTTCAAGCTCAAGACAAGGATTAAATACGACATATGGTTTAGCAAGTACAACGGTTGTACCTAAAGCACCAGTAAATATTGAGCTGAATGCAGCAATAAATCCAAGAGATGTAGGGAAAAAATCACCTACAAGTTTACCAAGTGCACCGAGTTTAGTATTACCAGCTTATGAACCTAAGCTAATAACTCCACCAGTTGCGCCAAGTGCACCAAATACACCTACTTTAACACCGCCTTCACTTAGTGTAAGTGTAAGATCAGCAGGGAATGGATCTAGACCAGTCATTATGGGAGATGCCTCTAACAGTTTAGTTCAAGAAGTAGCTGTTACA
>JBHACQ010000111.1:0-2792 GCA_041854625.1 Leptotrichia sp.
CTTTCCCTTAGGAAGGAATTCTCTTAGCAGTCCATTAGTATTTTCATTCGTACCACGTTCATATGATGAATATGGATGTGCATAATATACTTTAAGCGTCCTGCCTTCAAGTGAAGACAGACTACTGAATTCAGAACCGTTGTCTGATGTTATGGACTTGAAGTTTTTCTTCCCAAGGCACCTATTTCTAGGCTGGCAGATACAGTGGCAGGATATTTTGTGCCTATTGTCATGGTAATAGCTATAATTACGGGTATTCTATGGCTTGTTAGCGGTTCGGGATTAGTGGCTGCACTATCTTTCTTTATTTCTGTTCTTGTAATAGCATGTCCGTGTGCATTAGGTCTTGCAACACCTACTTCAATAATGGTCGGAACTGGAAAAGGTGCAGAAAACGGGATATTGATTAAAAGTGGAGAAGCCCTTGAGACAGCACATAAAATAAAAACAGTGGTTTTTGATAAGACAGGAACTATAACAAAGGGGAAGCCTGTATTGACTGATTTTATAACATATGGAGAAAATGAAGGAGATGAATTGTTAAGGATAGCTGCCAGTATTGAAAATAATTCTGAACATCCTCTTGCTGAAGCAATAGTAAAAGGTGTAAAAGACAAGGGGATAGAACTTATTCAGACTGAAAAGTTCAGGGCAATGCCGGGATATGGTATAAAGTCATCTGTGGAGGGAAAAGGTGTCCTGATAGGAAATAGGAAGCTGATGGAAATTGAAAAGGTGGAAATTGAATTTTCCAAAAGTGATTATGACAGACTTTCAAATGAAGGAAAGACTCCGATGTATATGGCAATGGATGGAAAACTTGTTGCACTTATTGCAGTTGCTGATGTAATAAAGGAAACAAGTAGAGAAGCCATAGAAAAGCTTCATAAGCTGGGACTGAAAACGATAATGCTGACAGGAGATAATGAAAAGACTGCTCAATATATAGCAGGTCAAGTAGGAATAGATGAGGTTATAGCAGAGATACTCCCTTACCAGAAGGCAGATCAAGTGAAAAAGCTACAAGAAAATGGAGAGTTTGTTGCAATGGTAGGAGACGGAATAAATGATTCTCCGGCTCTTGCTCAGGCAAATGTAGGTATTGCTATAGGAAGTGGGACAGATATTGCCATAGAATCTGCGGATATAGTTCTTATAAGAAGTGATCTAAACGATGTGGCAGGGGCTATAAAGCTAAGTAAGGCAACTATTACCAACATAAAGGAAAATCTCTTCTGGGCATTCTTCTATAATACGATAGGAATACCTGTGGCAGCCGGTCTTATATATGCATTGTTTAATGGACCGAAACTGGATCCTATGATTGCAGCATTTGCAATGTCCTTTAGCTCAGTTTCAGTGCTTATGAATGCATTGAGACTAAAATTCTTAAAAATAAAATAATAAAAATATTTAGAAGGAGAAAACTTAAAATGAACAAAAAAACAAAAATATCATTTATAACATTACTTTTACTAATATTACTTATAACAGTAACCTTCCTTTTAGCAAATAATGGTAGAATGAATCGTCGTAATATGATGATGGGTAATATGATGATGAGTAATATGATGAATGATAACAGGATGAATTCCCATAACACCACTTATAAAATACGTGAAATAAATCAACAGAGGAGGCAGCTTTTAATACCGGAAATATTGGAAGAGGAGAATGTAGATGGAAATACTGAAAGTTATAGTGTTGCAGCCCAGGAAGGTACAAAACAATTTTTTGATAATAGGGAATCAAAAACATTGGGGTACAACGGTAACTATCTGGGGCCTGTAATAAAACTGAAAAAAGGTGAAAAGGTTAAAATTAATACAGAAAATAAATTAAAAGAAGGCACAACCTTTCATTGGCATGGGTTAATTGTAAATTCCAAAAATGATGGAGGACCGCATCATGAAATTTCGCCAGGGGAAAAAGAAAATGTTGAATTTGAAGTGAAAAATGAAGCTTCCACATTATGGTTTCATCCTCATGCTATTTCAACAACTGCAAGTCAGGTGTATAATGGACTGGCAGGATTAATAATAGTAGAAGATACAAATAGTGAAAGATTGAAAAAGAACATTCCTAGTAGCTATGGTATAGATGATTTTCCGTTGATAGTGCAGGACAGATTTTTTAACAATAAAGGAGAAATCGATTATAAGAATAATGAGAATCCTGATGGAACTGGAGGTGATACATTAATAATAAACGGGACATTGAATCCTTATATAAATGTGGAGACAAAGTGGGTAAGGTTAAGGATTGTCAATGGTTCAAATGCTTCAACTTTTACTTATAAATTAACAAATGATGATGAATTTTATCAGATAGCTTCTGACGGAGGATTTTTAAATAGTCCTGTGGAAATGAAGAGTCTAACTTTGTCAGCAGGGGAAAGAGCAGAAATAATAGTGGATGCAGAAAAGATAAATAAGAAGGAGTATTTTTTAAAGATAAATGATTACGATGCTTTAGAAATAAGGGTGAAAAAAATAAATAGAAATGTAGATTTTTCAAAAGATGTAAAATTGAGGGAAAATAAATTTGAAGTAATAACTGAAAAAGAAATATATAACTTAAAGAAAGTTCCCTTTGTACTATCTGGGATGATGCATATGGTAAATATAAATAACAAGAAATTTGACACAAATAGGATTGATTACAGTCAAAGTATAAATGAAAAAGAAGTTTGGGAAGTAACAAATGCAGGGGATCATATGGGGGGAATGATACATCCCTTCCATATACATGGTGTACAGTTCAGGATTATATCAAGAAATGGAAAAGTTCCA
>JBHACQ010000112.1:0-7744 GCA_041854625.1 Leptotrichia sp.
GATATAAAGGTATAGAAACTGGAGGAAAACATGTTGAAAGTAAGGAGAGCGGAGGAAAAGGATATTGAGGGAATAAATAAGCTTTTATATCAGGTACATAAAGTACATTCAGACGAAAGACCTGATATTTTTAAGGAAGGGAAGAAAAAATATACAACTGAAGAATTGAAAGAATTAATAGGAGACAATGAGAAACCTGTGTTTGTAGCAACAGATGAAAATGACTGTATTACAGGATATGTGTTCTGCATATATCAGAAGACAGAAGGGATAGAATCGCTGGTAGACAGGAAGGTGCTTTTTATAGACGACTTTTGTGTAGATTCTAATGTAAGAGGTCAAAATATAGGTGGACAGCTCTACAGATTTATAGAGGAAGAAGCGGAAAGAAATAGATGTGAGGCTGTAACATTAAATGTCTGGAATTTTAATGAAGGGGCAATGAGATTTTACGGTAGGCTAGGTTTCTCTCCACTGAAGACTGTTATGGAAAAGAAATTATGAAAATGGAAATGGAAATTATGATATGTAGTTAAGAAGCGGATTATAAGTGATTAAAGGGATATTATAAGAGGATGCTGAAAAGATGTCGAACGGAGAAAGTGAAAATTAAAATGGAAATAGTGAAAGGATAAGAATGAAGTTTTTAGTAATAGGAGATATAGTAGGAGAACCGGGGAGAAAAATACTTTTCAAATTCCTGGAGAAGAGAAAAGGGAATTATGATTTTATTATAGTAAATGGAGAAAATTCAGCAGGAGGATTTGGGATAATTCCTAAAATAGCAGATCAGATGTTCTATCATGGAGCAGATGTTGTAACACTAGGAAACCATAGCTGGGACAAAAAGGAGATATATCCTTACATACAGGAGGAGAAAAGACTTATAAGACCTTTAAACTATACGGATGAAGCTCCGGGAAGAGGATATGTAATTGTAGAAAAGAACAATAGGAAGATAGCTGTAATCAATGCACAGGGAAAAGTGTTTATGAATCCTATTGCATGCCCTTTCCTGGCTCTGGAAGAAAAAGTTGAGGAAATAAAGAAGGAAGCAGATATAGTAATTATTGATTTTCATGCTGAGGCAACTTCTGAAAAGCTGGCTATGGGATGGAATTTTGACGGTCGGGTTTCCCTTGTCTTTGGGACTCATACACATGTCCAGACAGCCGATGAGAGAGTACTTCCTGGGGGGACAGCCTATATTACTGATGTAGGTATGACAGGAGGTCATAACGGAATTTTAGGTATGAACAGGAAGGAAAGTATTCAGAAATTTAAGGACGGTATGCCTAACAGATACTCTGTCTGTGAAGAAAATGTAAGAATAAATGGAATTGAAGTGGAAATTGATGAAACTACTGGAAAAGCGGAAAGCATAAGAAGAATAAGTATGCATTATGATGAAGTCTAAGAGGTAATGAGGATATGAAATGGATTAAGGTAAAGATTGAATATTATTCAGACAGTCTGGAAATGACGAAGGAAAAGATAATAGGAATATTATCGGAAATAGGAATTAAACAGATAGAAGTAGTTGATTATTTTACAGAAAACGGACTTGACTACAATGTAAACTTTAAGAGTAACAGTGATGTATGGAGTATGACAGGGTATATTATAAATAACAGGTTTTCCACTTCAAAGTTAAATATTATAAGGAATGAGTTGGAAAAATATTCTTCAGATAACGAAGACTTTATCTATGAAATGTACATTGCTGAATGTTCAGATGAAGACTGGCAGGATGAATGGAAAAAGTACTTTCATACAGTGAGGATATCAGATAAGATAATAGTGAAACCAAGCTGGGAAAAATATGACAGCATAGGGAATGAGATAGTAATTGAAATTGACCCAGGACTGGCTTTCGGAACAGGAACACATGAAACAACAGCTTTATGTGTAGATTTTCTGGAAAAATATTGCAAGGGAAAGGAAAAACTGCTGGATATAGGCTGTGGTTCAGGAATACTGATGTTAATAGGGAAAAAGCTGGGAGTTAGAGAAGTTACAGGAATAGACATTGACGAAAAGGTTAAAGAAGTTGTCCTTGAAAATTTTGAAAGGAACAATATAAAGGATAATTTCAATATAATTATAGGAAATCTGGTAGATAAGGTTGAAGATAAGTATGACATAGTAGTGTCAAATATACTTGTAGATGTTCTGGAAGAACTGCTTGAAAGTATAGAACATACACTTCAAAAAGATGCAGTAGTCATATTTTCCGGAATTCTTAAAGGAAAGGAAGAGCAGTTTCTGGAAAAGGCAGGAAAATATAATCTTAAAATGATTGACAGGAATGAAAGGAATAACTGGGTATCGGCTGTATTTCAGTATACAGGATAGAAATACAATAGGGAAGCTATAAAAAATGAAAGGAGATATAACTCCAGCTATATACTAAGTCATATTAAATATAAATGGAGTTAACAGTGTTTATGATAATAGCAATAGACGGGCCTGCCGGAAGCGGGAAAAGTACGATTTCCAGGGAAGTGGCAAAAGAACTGGGAATGGTATATCTGGATACAGGTGCTATGTACAGGCTTTTTACATTAAAGGTTCTGGAAGAGGATATTTCTTTTGATGATAAGGGAAAGATAATGGAGCTTCTGGAAAATTTAGATATAGATATTAAAGATGACAAATTTTATCTGGATGGGAAAAATGTTTCTGAAGAAATAAGGAGACCTAATGTGAGTGAAAATGTCTCCAAAATATCTACATTAAAGGAAGTCAGGGAAAAAATGGTGAAACTTCAAAGGAATTTTGCAGAATCTAAAGATGTGATTCTGGACGGAAGAGATATAGGAACGGTTGTTTTCCCTAATGCAGAAATAAAAATATTTCTAGTTGCAGATCCGATGGAACGGGCTAGAAGACGGCACAAAGAATTAATAGAAAAAGGTGAGAACATTTCTTTGGATGAAATATATGAAAATATTGTGAAAAGAGATGAAATAGATTCCGGAAGAGAGACTGCCCCTTTAAAAAAAGCAAAAGATTCCATAGAAATAGATACTACAAATAAAAATATAGAGGAAGTCAAGAAAGAAATACTTGGTATTTATATTAATAAAGTACATGACTTAAAATAAAATAAAAAAATATAGGAAGCTTATTGAAATCTGACATTAATATCTAAAAAATATATTGAAATAAATAAAAAAATAAAAAAAAAGGCTAGACAAAATTTTAAAATAGTGTATAATAGTCTAAGATTAATTAGAAATATAACGGAGGTTTATAATTATGTCAAAAAAAGAATTTGTAGAAGCTTATGCAAAAGCTACAGGAGAAACTAAAAAAAGAGCTGAAGAATTAGTAAATGAATTCTTAGGAACTGTTGAAACAGCTTTAGTTAAAGGAGAAACTGTTCAGTTTGTTGGATGGGGAACATTCGGTGTTCAAAAAAGAGCTGCAAGGACAGGAAGAAACCCTCAGACAGGAAAAGAAATTAAAATAGCTGCTAAAAAAGTAGTTAAATTTAAAGTAGGAAAAAAATTAGCTGATAAAGTAGCTAAATAATAAACTGATTTTAAAGTGAAAGATTTTGCTAAATTAAAGACTATTTCGAGTATAGAATGGGAATAGTCTTTTTAAATTGAATATGATATAATTGTTCTGAAGAGTATCCTGTTATATTGTTAAGAACTCGGATATTCATTGGTATGTGAGTAAAGGATTATTTTGGAAAATTAAATGACCGGTGTGATTAAAACTGATAAGATGGAGAAATTATGATACTATACAATATATTAAGACTTCTGCTTTATGGAATAATAGCAGTAACTTTGATTTTTAGAAGAAAAGACAGGAATTTTTTCAGGAAAAGGCTGTCACAGAAAATAGAAAATAAGGAATTTGAAAGGAATGACACCTTTCTTATACATATGTCTTCAGTAGGGGAGTTTAACCTTTCCAGGGAACTGATAGCAAGTCTTCTTAGAAAGGGAGAAAAGTTAATAATTTCTATTATGACAGATACAGGATTTGAGGAAGTAAGGAAAATATACGGAAATAATCTGAATGTTAAAATTATATATTTCCCTCTGGACGACTATTTTCTTTTGAGAAAATTATATAAGGAATATAGAATAAGGAAGACAGTCATAATTGAAACGGAAATCTGGCCAAACCTGTATTATACAGCAGCAAAGAATGGAGAACTGCTTATTGTAAATGGAAGGCTTACGGAGAAAAGGCTGAAATCCTATCTGAAAGTGAAATGGCTTATAAGAAGGCTGCTTAATCTGGCTAAGAAAGTAATGGTACAGAGTGAAGAGGATAGGGAAAGATATGAAAGGGCGGGAGTAAATAAGGAAAAGATTATAGTGCATAAGAACCTGAAATATTCCATAGAATATGAAAGACTGGATGATGAAAAAAGGAAGGAATATTTTAGAAATAGCATATTTGAAGATAAGAAAAAGATAGTGTGCGGAAGTACAAGACCAGGGGAAGAGAAAATCTGGCTTAATGTATTTAAGGAAATTAACGGGGGCAGTGAATACCAGCTGATAATAGTACCGAGACATCTGGAAAGGATAGAAGAAATAAGAAATGACATAGAAGAAGTTTTTGGAAAATCGTATGAGAATAGTTCAGTTCTATCTGATAGCAGAAAGACAGATATTATTATTGTAAACAAGATGGGGGTACTAAGGGATTTTTATCAGCTTGCAGATTTTGTCTTTGTAGGAGGGACACTGGTAGATATCGGAGGTCATTCCATATTGGAACCTTTATACTATGGAAAGCTTCCTATAATAGGGGAGTATTATCAGAATATAGAAGAAATAGTAAAAGATGCCCTGGAAATGGAGTTTGTAAAAATTGTTAGAAATAGAGATGAAATAATAGAGTATCTTAAAAAATCTGAAATGGCAGATACACAGGAATTTTTTGAAAAGAATAATGAAATAGGGAAGATAATGGAAGAACTATACAATTAATAGAAATTGTTTATATAGTTTCTCCTCTGTAACAGATCTGGCCTATGGTCGTAGAATCTGTAGATTAGGACTGAAATTTATGAATAGAAGAAAGGAAAATAGTAAATGGCATTAGAAAAAAGGGAATTTGAAATTATTAACGGAAAGGAACTGTGGAAATATTTCTTTGAAAAACCGAAAAAAAACTATAATAAATATATGTATGAGATGGTTGACTATCCTGAATACCTCATGTATGATAATGAGAAAGTAGATACATACAGAGGAAAATGGAATGAATTTTTTGGAAATAATAATGAAATATTTCTGGAAATTGGATGTGGAAGCGGAAACTTTACAGTAGGAAATGCTGAAAAATTCAAGGATAGGAACTATATTGCCCTGGAGCTCAGATTTAAGAGACTGGTACTTGGGGCGAGAAAATCAAAAAAGAGAAACCTGGAAAATATACTGTTTATAAGAAAAAGAGGTGAAACTGTACTTGAATTCCTTGATGTAGAGGAAGTAGCAGGGGTATATATAAACTTTCCTGATCCGTGGGAAGGTGAAGAGCATAAAAGAGTAATAAGTAAAGAGCTGTTCAGGAAACTGGATGTTATTCTGAAAAACAGAGGGAAACTTTTCTTTAAGACAGACCACCAGCAGTATTACGAAGATGTGCTGGAGCTGGTAAAGGGACTTGAGGGGTATAATGTAGTCTATCATACTGATGACCTTCATAATTCTGAGAAGGCTGCAGATAATATAAAGACAGAATTTGAACAGCTTTTCCTAAGTAAGCATAATATGAACATAAAATATATAGAAGTTGAGAAAATATAAATTGTAAGAGAATGTTCCTATTATTTTAAAGAAAAGGAACTGGATCTGGGAGATATCTGAAGATGGTAGAATCAGGAGAAAATAGAAATAATATTTTTTTGCAGGACACAGTTTCAATGGCTAAAAACCTGCTAGGCAGAATAATTATAACAGAAGGTAAAGAAGATAATATTTTTGCAGGGTATATTGTAGAAACCGAAGCATATCTGGGAACAGAAGATATGGCATGTCATAGTTATGGAGGTAAGAGGACTCCCAAAATAGAAGCTATGTATATGGGAGCAGGGACAATATATATCTACACAATGCATACTCACAAAATGCTGAATATAGTAACACGTGAAGAAGGGAATCCACAGGCAGTACTGATAAGGGGTATAGAACCTCTGTATAACATAGGAATTATGGAGCTGAACAGGGGAAAGAAAGGTATACTTGTAACAAATGGTCCTGGAAAGCTGACAAAGGCAATGGAGATAGATGACAGATATAATATGGGTAAGATAGAAGGAATTTGTCTAAGAGAAGGTTTTTTTCAGAAGAAAATGGAAAAACTGAATTTGAAGAAAAATATTATCTATATGGATATAAATAATAGCAGAAAACCCAGGAAAATAATGACATCAGCAAGAGTAGGGATACCTGATAAAGGAATATGGACTGGAAAGAATCTGAGATTTTATGTGAGGGGGAATAAATTTGTTTCAGGAATGAAGAAAAGTGAGTTTAATGACGACTGCTGGGAATAAAGGATACTTAAAGTTAACAAATAATGTATATTGACTTTGAGGAGGATATGCCTAAATTCAGGTAAAATAATTTGACAAGTTCAGAAAAATATGATATTATGCTTTGTAACGCATAAATAGGGTGGCTAATACCCAGTTTAGCGATTTTAATAATATGGAGGTGGACATAGAATGTTTGCAGTAATTAAGACAGGTGGAAAACAGTATAAAGTAGAAGTTGGGACTGTACTGAATGTAGAAAAATTAGCAGCTGAAGTAAATTCAGACGTAGAAATCAAGGAAGTTTTATTAGTTGGAGAAGGAGATAATGTAACAGTTGGAACTCCAGTAGTAGAATCAGCTTCTGTAGTAGCTACAGTAAAGGAACATGGAAAAGCTGATAAGAAGATAAACTTTAAATATAACAAGAAAACTTATTACAGAAAAAAAGGTCATAGACAACAATATACTACTATTGAAATTAAAGCAATCAATGCTTAATAAATCTTTTAATGAAGTAGATGGATTTTAATGATAAAGATAGAAATTCAGAAAAAAAACGATAATATTGTATATTTTAAAGTCAGCGGTCATGCAAATTCGTCAGAATATGGAAAAGACATTATCTGTGCAGCTGTTACTTCAGCAGTCCAGATGACATTGAACGGATTATTGGAAATATTAAAACTGACAAAATTAGAGTATACGGAAAAACATGGTCTGGTTATCTGTAATATGAAGGATTCAGATCTATCAGAAGAAGAATTTTCAAAAGCAGATATATTGACTAAATCAATGGAGACTTATTTAAAGGCATTTGAAGATGAGTATCCTGAATATGTAAAAATAATGATACAGGAGGTATAAAAATGATATTAAAATTACAACTACAGTTATTTGCCTCAAAAAAGGGACAAGGATCTACTAGGAACGGAAGAGACTCTAATCCTAAATATCTTGGTGTAAAGAAATATGACGGTGAAGCAGTAAAAGCTGGAAATATAATTGTAAGACAGAGGGGAACTAAATTTCATGCAGGAACAAATATGGGATTAGGAAAAGATTACACATTATTTGCTTTAACTGATGGGTATGTAAAATTTGAAAACTTTGGAAGAGGTAAGAAAAAAGTAAGTATTTATGCTGAGAGAAAAGAAGCTTAGTATTTTTAAAATAAAGAGGTTATTTCAAAAATTTGAAATAGCCCCTTTTTATTTTGTTAGGAAGGTA
>JBHACQ010000113.1:0-15227 GCA_041854625.1 Leptotrichia sp.
CCAGATTTAACAGAAGGTATCTCAGATTTATCATGAACATGGAAATTATCACTTCCATATATCCTGCATCCTGTTCATATACCGTTTTCAGAAACATTGATTCTGCACTTCCTGCATATATTCCAAAGGACATAAGGGCTGAAACGGCTGTCTTCATTCCAAAATTTTTAGATATAAGCCCTACTGTTATTCCAAATGGTATATATGCCACGCCTATTCCTATTCCTGCCTTCAGTCCCATCCTATATTTATCTATATCCTTATTCTGTAACACTGTAAAACTTTTTCCCCTTTCCGTCTTTATTTTCAGCTGCCTTTACTGAAAAAATTACTTTAATGCTCCCCAGTTTTTTGCATAAGTTCCATTTGCACTTAGCTTCACATCTTGAAATGTTACTGTATTTTCCATTATTTCCTTAATTTCTCCCATATATTTTCCTACTGCTTCGTCTTTCACTTCAAATATGAGCTCATCATGAACCTGAAGAAGCATTCTTATATCATTCTTATCCTTAAACCGGTTATGAAGTTCTATCATGACCTTTTTTATAATATTAGCCGCTGTCCCCTGAACGACAGTATTTACTGCCATCCTGTCAGCCTGTGCCTTTACGTTCTTGTTGGATGCATTAATTCCATTAATGTATCTCCTTGTTCCATAAAGTGTTTCAACAAAACCATTTAATCCTGCATTTTCCAGTACTTTTTCAAGAAACTTCCTCACTTTCGGGTACTGTTCAAAATAAGTCTTTATATATTGTGAGGCATCCCCAACAGGTATCTTCAGTTCCTTTGAAAGCCCAAAGGGAGTCTTCCCGTATAATATACTGAAATTTATGACTTTTGCAATACTTCTTTCCTCCCTTGTAACTGTTTCGTCATCTGTCTTAAAAAATATTTTTCTGGCTGTAAGGTCATGAAGATCCCTGTCCTTCTTATATGCCAGCAGAAGGTTCCCGTCCTTTGACAGTTCTGCCAGAACCCGTAGCTCAATCTGTGAATAGTCAAAGGATACCAGACTCCATCCCTCTTCAGATACAAATCCTCTCCTTATTTTTATTCCTTCATCTGTCCTTACCGGAATATTCTGGATATTGGGATTTGCTGATGAAAGCCTTCCTGTAGATGTCCCATTCTGGTTAAACGTTGTATGAACCCTGTCATTTCTGTCTGCCAGTTTAGGAAGCGGTTCCACATAGGTGGAGAGAAGTTTAGTAAAGCCTCTGTATTCCAGTATCTTTCCTGCTATTTCTATTCCTCTTAAAGCCAGTTCTTCCAGTACTTCCACATCGGTAGAGTAACCTGTCTTAGTTTTTTTCACAGGAACAATTCCCATTTTCTCAAAAAGTATTTCCGAAAGCTGTTTCGGTGAACCTATATTAAATTCCTCTCCTGCAAGAGAGTAGATTTCCTTTTCCAGATTCCTGATATTATCCTGCAGTTCCTTTCCATAATCAGAAAAATACCCCCTGTCTATCCTTATTCCATTCATCTCCATATCTGCGAGTACAGGAACGAGCTTATTTTCAAGATTTTCAAATACATTAAATAAATCTTCAGACTTCAGTCTGTCTTCAAGGATCGGTTGCAGCTTCCATACAGACAGGGCCCTTTTCCATAGGAATTCCAGCTTTTCATCTTCTCCTACATCTTCCAGCTTTCTCTTCTTAAACTGGTTCTCAAATTTCTCCAGATTTTCTCCTAATTCTGCGAATATTACCGTTTCCAGATCCTGTGAGCTCTCTGTCCCAAGTACATACCATGCAAGCATTACATCAAAGTAGTCACTGCACCCTATTCCCGCCTTTATATAGTCCTTTATATTGTATCCTCTTACTTTCCTGCTGCCAAGTCTTTCATATACTTCTTTTTTCAGGTTTTCCTCCACAGTTCCTTCATTAAGCATTACTATGTTCCTTTTTCCGTCAAAAACTGACAATCCCAGTTCATTCCCAAAAAGTGCTACTTCATCAGACATTTCTGACAGTATTTCAGCTGCTTCCTTCCAGTCTGTTATTTCACCCTTTATTTCATTCTGTTCTTCTGTATCTGCTTTTTTCTTCTCCCCCTCTTCCCCATGAGGATGATTTGCCACTCCTCCAAACAGTGCCAGCTGGCTTTCTTCCGTTCCCTTTGTTTTCTTAAGTTCATTTTCTGCAATTGTAGAAAACTTCTTAAATTCCATTATCCTATATATTTCAAGGAGGCTTTCCAGATTTTTTTCCTCAACCTTCAGTTTATCCTTATCATACTCCATTTCAATATCCCTGTGAACGGTTGCCAGTTTTCTGCTCAAGAAGGCATTTTCTCTGTCTTCTATAAGTTTTTCCCTACGTTTTCCCTTTATTTCTTCTATATTTTCATAAAGCCCTTCAAGACTTCCATATTTATTAATAAGCTCTACCCCTGTCTTCGGACCTATCCCTGCTACTCCTGGAATACCGTCAGATGAGTCTCCCATCAGACCAAAAAGGTCAGGTATCTTTTCAGGAGTTACCCCCAGATATTCCACAACATCTTCATCTGTACGTATATATCTGAAAAGAGAGTTCTTCTTATCACCTTTTCCTAGCAGGGCTATATTTATTTTACCATTTACAAGCTGAGCCAGATCCTTATCACCTGTAACAATAAAGACTTCTATTTCTTCTGTCCTGTCTTCAGAAAATCTTGTTGCCAGGGTAGCCATGACATCATCTGCTTCATACCCTTCTATCTTATATTTCGGTATATTGTATCCATCCAGAACAGACATTATATATTCCTGCTGGGCTAACAGGTCATCAGGCATACTTTCCCTATGTGCCTTATATGTTTCCAGCTCCTCAGATCTTTTAAGTTCACTTCTTTTTATATCAAGACATGCCACAAGATAATCCGGATTAAATTCCTTGAGCACTCCCTCCAATGTATTTATGAAACCATAGGTAGCTCCTGTAGCCAGACCTTTTGAGTTCCTCATTCCCATAAGGGCAAAGTGGGTCCTGTACATGATTGCACTGGTATCTAAAATTACAGCCTTTTTCATATCTATCCTTTCCTTTTACAGACTCGTTTATATTTTTTATATTATAGCATATTATAAAATAATTATATAACAATTTTATTTTTTTAAAAAACATTTGTTTTTTAACTTGACTATTCTTTTTTTTTGGGGTACAATTGTTTTGAAATATAAATTGGATTATTATATTTTTATGAGATTAACTTTTTAGTGCTTGTATTCATTACAAATCTCATATTTTATGTTTTAAACTTATTTAAAACTATTTTATTAATCTAAATATAGAATTTAAAATTCAGATTAAAAGAAAGGATGAGAGTATGACAGAACGAGAAAAACAGATTATTAATCTTATTAAAGAGAATCCTCACATAACTCAGGAGGAAATTGCTGCAAAGCTTAAATGTGCCCGTACTTCCATTGCTGTTCACATAAGCAATTTGATGAAAAAGGGAGTTATCTTAGGAAAAAAATATATTATCAATGAAGATCCGTATATCCTGACTATTGGTGGCACTAACGTAGATATACAGGGAAAATCTTACAGTAATGTCATCCGTTATGACTCTAATCCCGGGATGATAGGAATCTCTTATGGAGGTGTAGGAAAAAATATAGCAGAAAATATCTCGCGTCTGGGAATAAGTTCAAAACTTATAACTGCATTAGGTGATGATACTTACGGAAACGAAATCAAAGAATATCTGAAGAAGCAGAATATGGATATTTCAGATGTACTTTTCCTGAAAAATCAGCCTACATCAATGTATCTTTCCATCTTAAATGATGACAAAGAAATGGAAATGGCTGTTTCCTCGACAGATATCTGTAAAAATATAACTCCTAAGTTTCTGGAATCCATCAGAAAAAGAATAGTTAACTCAAAACTTATCATCCTTGATACTAACCTGGAAGAAGAAGCCCTACGTTACATCGCCTTCTTGAGAAGGAAACCTCTTCTCATGCTTGATACTGTTTCTACAAGAAAGGCTCTAAAGGTAAAGGAATTTATCGGAAGATTCCACACTATCAAACCTAACAGGATGGAAGCTGAAGTCCTTTCTGACGTTGTAATCTACAGTAATGACGATCTGAAAAGGGCTGGAGACTACTTCCTAAGTAAGGGTGTTAAAAAAGTCTTTATTTCTATGGGTTCTGAAGGAGTATTCTATATGACTGAAAATGAAGCCCAGCTAATAAAGATTCCTCGTATAAATCCTGTAAGTACAACTGGTGCAGGTGATGCATTCGTAGCTGGTATAGCTTATGGAGAGTATTATGACTATGATATTAAATCTGCTACTAAATTCGGTTTAGGGGCATCTATTCTGACATCATTAAGTGATAAGACTATAAGCGATCAGATGAATGTTAAAAATGTTGAAAATATTATAAAGGAGATGGAAATTTAATGTACAGAAAATATTTAGAAGTCAGTCCGGAAGTTACTCATGCCCTTGAAAACAATATTCCTGTCGTGGCTCTTGAATCTACAATTATTTCACACGGGATGCCGTATCCTCAGAATGCTGAAACTGCCTTAAAGGTAGAGAGTATCGTAAGGGAAAATGGCGGAGTTCCAGCAACTATTGCAATTATTAACGGAAAACTGAAAGTAGGTCTGACTCCTGAAGAAATTGAACTTCTAGGAAAAGAAGGAGAAAAGGTCATCAAGGTAAGTAGAAGGGATATCCCCTATATTGTTGCAAATAAGCTGAACGGGGCAACTACTGTTGCTTCTACAATGATTATTGCAAATATGGCGGGAGTTAAAATTTTTGCCACAGGAGGAATCGGTGGAGTTCATAGGGGAGCTGAAACTACTATGGATATCTCAGCCGACCTTCAGGAACTTTCCAATACAAATGTCGCAGTTGTCTGTGCAGGAGCTAAGTCCATCCTGGATCTGAAACTTACTTTAGAATACCTTGAAACAGAAGGCGTTCCGGTATTAGGGTATAAGACAAAGGAACTTCCTGCCTTCTATACTAGAAGCAGTGGTTTTAATCTGGACTATCAGATTGATACTCCAAAGAAATTTGCTGAAATACTTCAGGCTAAATGGGATCTTGGATTAAATGGAGGAGTTGTTATTGCAAATCCTATTCCTGAAGAATTTTCAATGGATCATAATGTTATAGATGAAGTTATTGAAAACGCTGTTAAGGAAGCTGATGAGCTAGGAATAAAAGGTAAGGAGTCTACCCCTTTCCTTCTTGACAAGATACAGAAGCTGACAGGCGGAAACAGTTTAAAGGCTAATATTGAACTAGTCTTTAACAACACAAAGCTTGCAACTCAGATAGCAAAGGAACTTGCAAATTTAAAATAAAAATATCTTTAACATACCCTTTAATAAGAAAATAAGGTTCATTGTCAGGAAACTTCCTGCTTTGAACCTTATTTTAATCTAATATCTCCTATTCAATATGTGCAAATGTAAAATCTGCTATCCCGGTAATGCTTCTACGCAATATATTCCTTATTTTAGGATTTCTATAATGATTTTCTACAGAAAAATATAGCGGAGCTATTACTGCTTCATTTACAAGTATCATTTCTGCTTCATTTATCTTCTTGTCTCTTTCTATGCCTGAAGGCATCTTTGCTATTTCATTTACGAGCCTATTATACTTTTCCTTAGACCATACATCTATATTTTTTCCGTCTTCCTTTTTCCATCTTTCAAGATAGGAAAGGGAGTCATCAAATTTCGGAGACCATGTATTCAGTACTATATCATAATTTCCTGCTCTTGTCCTGCTAATTCTTTCCTTAAAAGGGACTGTAGATATTTCTGTCTCCAATCCTAATTTAGTCTTTAATTCTTCTTGTAAAAACTGTACTTCCAGCATTTCAGGATCTGAGTTTCCAGACAGTAGCCTTAGTTTCAGGGAACTTACTCCCAGTTCCTTTAATGCTTCATTATAGAGCCTTTTTGCATTTTCAAGATCATTATCCTTAAAATTATTTTGATCTGGATAATTTTCCCTATATTTACCTCTGTATCCTGAAATTATATTACTTATTATTGATTTTGCAGAAACAGATCCGTCTTTCTTTATCTCCTTGACATATTTTCCTCTGTCTATCACATAGGATATAGCCTGCCTTAGCTTCCTGTTTTTAAGATATTTATTACCTAGGTTGTAATCAAGGTACCAGATACGACCATTAAGGAATGTATCCAACGTCCCGTCTTTCTTATAGTTAGAAAGATTATAGTTTTCGACCCTTGACATATCTATTTCCTTATTTGCAATTAACTTGTCCACTACTTTAAAGTCTTTTGAAATGATATACTTTATCTTAGGAATTTTAATATTCTTACTATTCCAGTAATACTCATTCTTATCAAGGAGTATTTCTCCTTCACTAAGTTTTACAATCTTATATGGTCCGTTAAAGAGAAAGTCTTCCAGCTTTATTGCATACTTATCCTGTCTGGATTTATAAAAATTTTCTTTTAATGGAACCGATATCGGAAGAGTTAATATATACTTAAAGTATTCTGCCGGATTTTCCAGTGTAATTTCTAAAGTAGCATCATCTAAAGCTTTTACTCCAAGTTCTTTTTCAGAAACTTTCCCTTCATAGTATAAAACTGCATTCTTTATAGGAAATAACATTTCCGAGTGCTGTGCTGCAACTTTAGGATTAAGTACTCTTTTAAAGGCAGATACAAAATCATTTGCAGTAATTTTACTTCCGTCACTCCATCTGGCATCATTCCTTATTTTAAAAGTAAGTTTATTCCCTGTTTCAGAAAAGCTTTCTGCTACACCTCCCACATAGTTCCCTTTTTCATCGAGCCTTAATAAGCCCTCATAAATTGTTGAATCTATCTGTACAGCAATCATTTCAGTAAAGAGATGGGGATCTAAAGTATTATAGTCACTCCCCAAATTAAATACAATAGGTAATTCTTCCTTTTTCTTCGCTTCCGGCTTACAGCCTGTAATAATAAATGTACATGTAATCGTTAGAAATAATAAATATAATTTTTTCATCGTTATCTCCTTCTAGTAAGCTCCTTTCCACATTCTATAAATGACTTTTTATTTCTTCTACCTTGTTCAGCCTTTCCCAAGGAAGATCAATATCTGTTCTTCCTATATGTCCAAAAGCTGCCAGATCCTGATATCTGAATTTAGGTTTTCTGAGTTCCAGTGCACTTTCAATACCTCTGGGAGTCAGATCAAATATTTTTTCTACTATTTCCTCAATCCTGCTTTCTTCAACAGTTGAAGTCCCGAAAGTTTCTACCCTTATTGAAACAGGTTCTATTACCCCTATTGCATAGGAAAGCTGGACTTCACATTTTTCTGCAATCCCTGCCGCGACTATATTTTTAGCAATCCATCTTGCTGCATAGGCTGCCGATCTATCTACTTTTGACGGGTCTTTCCCTGAAAATGCTCCACCCCCATGCCTGAAATATCCTCCATAGGTATCTATTATTATTTTTCTTCCTGTCAGTCCTGAATCTCCGTGAGGTCCTCCTATTACAAACCTTCCTGTAGGATTGATATGATATTTTTTTACATTTCCATAATCCAGGTTATATTTTTCCAGAACAGGTTTTATAACAAGCTCCTTCAGATCATTTTCTATTTCATCCTTTCCTGTATCTTCTTCATGCTGGACAGAAAGAACCACTGTATCCACATACAGTACTTTTTTGCCATCTTCATCATATGCGAGTGTTACCTGTGCTTTTGCATCAGGTCTTGCCCAGCTTAGAGTCTTATTTCTTGTAAGCTCTGTCAGTTTCACAATAATCCCTCTTGCAAGAGTCATAGCAAGAGGCATCAGTTCTTCTGTTTCATTTACTGCCCCTCCAAACATTATTCCCTGGTCTCCCGCTCCACCGGTATCTACTCCCATGGAAATATCTGGAGACTGTGAATGGATTACATTCATAACTCCACAGTCAGAATCAAATCCCATTCCTGGCTTATAACCTATTTCCTTTATTTTTTCCCTTACTATTTCCTGGACATCTACATATGTCGTAGTTGTTATTTCACCACCTACTATTACCAGACCAGTTGTTGCAAAAGTCTCACAGGCTACCCTTGCATTCTCATCATTTTCTAGACATGCATCCAGTACTGCATCGGAAATCTGGTCACAGATTTTATCTGGATGACCAGGCGATACAAACTCTGATGTAAAATAAATTTTTTTAGACATTTTTCCTCCTTAAATTTTATTTTTATTCAAGAGTTTTTATATTAAGAAATTACTTATTAAAAAAACTCTTCACAAAGAAGAGAATTATCATTCTTATCTTCGCATTCTTTTATGCCGGGATTTAGCACCTTATATTTTCATACAGGTTGCTGGATACTCAAAACGGGCCCGTCCCTAGTATCACTCTTGATAAGTTGCATATTTAACTGTAGTATTAAGATAACATATTTTGATTATAAAAGCAATACACTTAACTATATATCAAATATATTTTATTTATATATTAACTTTATGTTTTATAACTATTCTACCTCAGTCCGTCCCTCAATTGACCTTCCCAATGTTGCCATATCTGTATACTCTATATTTCCACCCATAGGTATTCCACTTGCAATTTTGGATATTTTCACATTCCTGTTTTTCAATATCTTTGTAAGGTATAATGCTGTAGTTTCTCCTTCAAGATCCGGATTAAGTGCAATTATAACTTCTTCGACACTATCTCCTTCAATTCTGGCAACCAGTTTTGATATATTAAGATCTTCAATTGTTATCCCATTCAGGGGATCTATTTTCCCTCCCAGTACATGATATAAACCGTTATATGTTTCTGATTTTTCAAAGGCTATTATATCCCTTACTCCTTCAACAACACATATTATCCTCTTATTCCTTTTTTCATTGCTGCATATGTCACATATTTCTGTTTCCGTCAGATTACCACAGACAGGACAGTGACCTATACTTTTATAGGCATCCCTTATCTTATCAAGCATAGCTTCTATTTCTATTTCACTCTTATCAAGTATGTCAAAGGCTATTCTCATGGCACTCTTCTTACCTATTCCAGGAAGTTTCCCAAAGACTTCTATTAATTCATCCAGCTTTTTCATTATTTCTCCTAGCTATAAAAATAAAACTGCCTTAAAACTAATAAATTCATATATTTATCATTTCAAGACAGTTTCTATTATGTGATTTATTCCCCTATTCTTTCTATTTTAAAGGTATTTGTCGTACCTGTTTCAGAAATTCCTGTAACTAATACAACTAAATCTCCATTTTTAACTTCTTCATGAACTGAAGCTATTTCCTTAGCCTTTTTAAAGAAGTCATCTGCTACATCAAGATCCTTTTCAACATAAGCCCTTACTCCTCTTACTAAAGCCAGCTGTCTTGCTGTCTGTTCACTGTCAGTCAATGCAATTATAGGTACTGTAGGTCCGTATTTCCTAATCATTCTAGGTGCCCTTCCTGTCTTAGTCCAGCATATTATCAGCTTAGCATCTAATATTTCTGAAGAGCTTACTGCACCTCTTGATACTGCTTCTGTTACAGTTATCTTTCCAGATTCAGGTATTTCAATGTTTTTATATTTTTTAAACTCGTCTGTCCTCTTTGAAATATCCGCCATCATTTTTACAGATTCTACAGGATATTTACCTTTTGCAGATTCTCCTGATAACATTACTGCATCTGTACCATCTAAGATAGCATTTGCAACGTCCCCTGCTTCTGCTCTTGTAGGTCTAGGATTCCTGATCATGGAGTCTAGCATCTGAGTTGCTGTAATAACAGGTTTCCCTACTTTATTACATTTTCTTATCATCATTTTCTGAACAAATGGAACTTCTTCGGCAGGTATTTCTACTCCTAAGTCTCCCCTTGCAACCATGATTGCATCACTTAACTCAAGAATTTCATCAAAATTATCTACACCTTCCTGATTTTCTATCTTAGAAATTATCTGAATCTTTGATCCGCCATTTTCATCCAGAACTTTTCTAACTTCAGCAACATCTGAAGCTTTTCTTATGAATGAAGCAGCTACAAAGTCTACTCCCTGTTCACATCCGAACTTTAAGTCTTCCACATCCTTTTTAGATAATGCCGGCAACCCTACTGAAACTCCTGGAAGATTAACTCCCTTAGTTTCTCCCAGTTCCCCTGTATTCTTTATTTCACATGCTATTTCATTGCCATTTATTTCCTTTACTTCAAGACCAATCAATCCATCATCTAGAAGGATTATGTTACCTGGCTTAAGGTCATTCACTATTCCAGGATAAGAAACTGATATTTTATCTTTATTTCCTACATGAGTATAATCAGTAGTTACAACTATCTTATTCCCTGCTTCAAGTAAAACATCATTTCCGCCTTCCAGCTTTCCAGTCCTTATTTCAGGCCCTTTAGTATCAAGCAGTATCCCTATATATTTCCCTGTAGAAGCTGTAGCTTCCCTTAGTCTTTTTATTCTTCCACCATGCTCTTCGTAATCCCCGTGAGAAAAATTAAGTCTCATTATGTTCATTCCATTTTCAACTAACCTAGTAAGCATTTCCTCACTTTCTGTCTTTGGTCCTATTGTACAGATTACTTTTGTCATTTTTATTTTCATTTTTTTCATTTTTCCTCCTTAAAATATTGTAGCTATTTAAAAGTAACTATTTAAAATTTCAGCTATATGTTAAATTATAATGACAGCATATTTGCTATTTCATAGTCCTTATACGAACTCTTAGAATAATTTTCCCATGCGTAAGATAATGGATGTGTAGTAATTTCTGCACTCTGGATTCCTACCATAAGACCTGCTTTTCCTTCTTCCAGTAATTCAACAGCCTTTACTCCCATTCTTGTTGCAAGTATCCTGTCAAAAGCTGTAGGTGCTCCTCCCCTCTGAACGTGTCCCAATATTGTAACCCTTATGCTTGTATCAACTTTCTTAGAAAGCTCCTTCTGTATTTCTACAACATTTCCTACACCTTCAGCAACAACAATTATATCATATAGTTTACCCTGTTCTCTTCTAAACTTTATAACTTCTGCCAAATCATCTATAGATGACTCAATTTCAGGAATCATTACCCCGCTTGCTCCTCCTGCAATCGCAGAATATAGTGCTAAATCTCCACAGTTTCTCCCCATAACTTCTACCAGATAAGTTCTTTCATGAGAAATTGCAGTATCCTTTATTTTTGATACTGCATCTAATATTATATTTAATGCAGTGTCATAGCCTATTGTATAATCTGTCCCGGCTATGTCATTATCAATTGTCCCCGGTATTCCTATTGTCTTTATACCATGTTCTTCATACAGATAGTGAGCCCCATGGAATGAGCCATCTCCTCCAATTACTACAAGCCCGTCTATTCCCCGTTTTTTTAAATTTTCTGCCGCCTCTGCTCTAACAGCCGGATCCTTAAATTCAGGTAATCTTGCAGACAGCAGTATTGTTCCTCCTCTGTCAGCAATTCCACTTACATCTAATGAAGTTATCTGGAATATCTGGTCTTCAAGTAACCCTTTGTATCCTCTCCTAACTCCATAAACATCCATTCCTTTACTTATTGCCGCCTTTGCAACTGCTCTGACAGCATTGTTCATTCCTTGTGAATCCCCTCCGCTGGTTAAAATGGCAATCTTTTTCATATCGTCTTCTCCTTCTATACTTATTCACAACTTATATCGCATAAATAATAGCATTTTTTTTATTTTTTTTCAATGTTTATTTTAAATCATACACAGGCTCAATATGTATCAGTACTCTCTTTATATTCTTATATTTATGTTTTATGAATTTTGATATCCTGTCTGAAATTTCATGAGCTTTTTCGATAGTTATGTCCTTATCCATCCGTACATCGACAAATATATACACATCCTTACCTGATGTGGTCATCCTGAAATCATGTGCATTTTCTATTTCATTAAATGAAAAAATATCCTTCCTGACTTCCTCCAGCAGTGCTTCATCCTGAGAATCCAGAAGTATAAGAGAATTCTCTTTAATCAGATTATAGCCTGAATATATGATATAAACCGCAACTGACAGGCCTACAAGGAGATCAAAGTTAGGATTTACACTCGAAAGCAGTAATCCCAAGAGGACAGAAACTGATATGACTATATCCATTTTATAGTCCTGAATAAGGGAAGCTATGAGGGCTCCCTTAAATCCTCTTGTTCTCCTTTTCATAAAGATTAGCTGAAATGTCTTTATTATTATAGCTATAACCGTTATAACCACAGGAATTGGCGAAACAATGGATTTCTCCTTAGAAATAAATAGTTTTCCTATATTCTCCTTTATTATGTCAAATGCAGTAAGTATTATAAATGTTCCTATAATTACACTGAATACTGACTCTATCTTCCCATGTCCGAAAGGATGATCCTTATCTTCCGGGCTGCTTCCTACCTTCAGGCCGATAATAACCAGAATATTGGTTATTAAATCTGAAAAGGAATTCAGTCCGTCTGAAATAAGCGATACACTTTTAAAAATATTTCCTGACACTATTTTAAGGAGAGACAGGATTATATTTATGGCTATTGCAAACCTGGAAACTGACATCATCCTGTTTTTTTCCTTCTTTATTTCAGCCAGGTTATTAAGCTCATATCCTGTATCTGTCTTTATAAACCTCTGCTTTTCAAGAAAATTATTCATTTTTTTATGATTTGTTACAAGAAGTGAATCAAAATCATTATCTGTCAGCCAGTTTATCAGATATTTCAGAAGTACTGTCCCATATCCATTATTTCTCAGCCTAGGTTTTATAAATATCCTTTTCAGCTCAGCCTTCTTATTTAATTTAAGGACAGCATATCCCAAAATTTCCCCTTCCATTTCAATATAAAACAGTTTTTCATCTTTACTATCAAAAGCAAAGGATGAATCAATTGCCTTAATTTTTATTAATTCCTTCCTATTTTCCTTTGTTTCTGCCCAGTGTGAAATTTTCATTTTTCCCCCTTGAAACAATAAATTATTATAAAAAAATAGCAATATGGTTATATCCTCTTGCTACGACGTACTCATCTATATCTTAATATGAATAATCCCTATGTCATACATCGGACTCTTGAAAATACTCTACCACCTGTTTCTTATTCCAGGAACTCAAAAACAGCTACCCTATAAACCTAGAGAAATTTACTTAGTGCTGCTCCGTTCCCAGCCTGACACGATTCACAAACTCTCTACAATACAGGACTATTTTCTCAACATTCCTAAAATAAGGCTTTGATACTAAAGCTCCCCTCAAGTCCGACATCACCTCTACTAAAGCGGGTTGTAGATACAGGGCACCGCTAACTCCCCAGCTAGTATGACAGGATTAATTCTATCATTTTTTCAATATAATGTCAACTAATTTCGAAAACTCTGAAGGTATATCATCATAAGGATTAGGAAGCTTATCGCTTGTTATCATAAGCCATCCTGCATTCCTTTTGCGTGACAGTCTGACCACTGTTTCATATTGTTCCGGTTTTACATCATAGACTATATGATAGATATGTCTTGAGTTTTCTATATTTTTCTCAAATTCAGATTCAGGTTCCGTAAACCTGTTTATATATTCATCTCCGCTTATTTCACTTGTTACAAAAATGTCTGAATAAGGAGAAATTTTATCAGTTACCTGTCTCCCTGGATTAGAAACTATCATATAGTTTCCAGACAGATTTTTTACATAATTATACAGTTCTTTCATATAATTTACTTCATTTTCTTTTTCTACACCTATTTCATCAAAGAAAAAACCATCTATATTTCCTTTTCCATACAGTTTGAAATATTTTTCAATATCCCCATAAACTTCTTCAATAGGACGTTTCTGATATGTGGTAGGAATATATGCCAGAATTTTTATTCCTGATTTTCTAACTTTATCTATCTGGCTGACATAGTTGCTGTCTTTTTTTGTGCCGGGACCACTGGAAGGATTTATTATAACATATCCTATCTTATTCCCACCTATTTTTACAGCCTGCTTCCAATACTCACTTCCAGGATAGGTATATGTCGGTAATATTATCGACTGGTTCCTTACCCCTGATGAAAAAAGATTCAGTCCTGCTAAAATCATGTTAAATAATACCATCTTCTTCATCAGTCTATCACTTCAAACATTTCTTCCACAGGTCTTCTCGTCTTAGGAGTTATGTCTTCATTCCTGTAGCCAAAGCTCACCATAACAGAAACTCCCCATTCATTTAAGTCAAGTATCCCCTTATCTGACAGGTAGTTATCCAGTTTTTCCCTGTTAAATCCTTCTATAGGACAGCTATCTATTCCTAAGAATGCCGCTGTCGTCATCATATTTGCCATAGCTATATATGTCTGTTTTGAAGCCCAGTCAAAAAGAGCCCTGTCACTTTCCAGAAGCTTTAAGTCATCTTTCTGGAATACTTTGAACCTGTCTGCCCTCATTTTTATCATATCTTCATCATAACCCTTTATTTCATTAATGTAAAGAGTATGTGAATCTGTACCTGTAACCCCTTTCTTAGCAAGTAATATTACTATATGGCTTGCCCCGTTAATACTGTTTATAGCTCCCCATGCAAATTCCTTAAAATCTTCCTTCATTTCTTCATTTTTAAGGAGCAGGAACTTCCATGGTTCAAGCCCGTAAGAACTTGGGGATAGCCTTCCGCTTTCGATTATTGTCATAAAATCCTCATCTGATACCTTTCTGCTCCTGTCATAATTTTTACATGCGTATCTTCTATGATGTATTTCCAGTATTTCCTTATTTCTATTATCCATTTTTACTCCTCCTCTTTTTAATTCTGTCTACAATTTCAATTTTTCTAATTTCACAGGATTTAACTGCTAATCGATACACTGTCTGATTTTTACTGTTTCCTTATCCTGTCCAGTACTTCAGTGTCAAATTTTTCATTTTTCAGCATCTCAATCTCAAATTTATATGGCGGCACAGTTTTCGCCCCCTTTTCAGGAGTTAAGGCTACATATGGAGTTTCCAGTATCTTTGGAAGATGGCTGAATTTCTCAAAACGTGCAATTCTGCTTAAAGCCTCAAATCCTATATTTCCAAATCCGAGATTTTCATGCCTGTCCTTTCCGGCACCTCTAGGATTTTTACTGTCATTTAAATGAATTACTGAAATTTTATCAATTCCTACAATTTTATCAAACTGTTCCATAACTCCTTCAAAGTCATTTACAATGTCATATCCTGCATCATGAATGTGACATGTATCAAGG
>JBHACQ010000114.1:0-2852 GCA_041854625.1 Leptotrichia sp.
AAAAGATATAAGGAAGTTGAAGTGAACTACAATGATCTGATGAATAAACTAAATCAGAATAAAAAGTAGTCAGATTATAGAAAAGACAGATTACTTTAAACACATGAAAGAGAGGAGAAAATATGAAAAAAATATTAGGAGGAGCAGTTATACTTCTGAGCCTTGTAGGGATTGGATATTCAGGAATAGAAGTTTTTGGAGCAGTAAAAGGGACTATTGAGAAAAATTCCCTGTCAAAGGATGTAAAGAACTTACAGGAGAAAAAAGGAAAAACGGAAGTTGCTTTAAAGGAAATTACTGAAAAGAATAACAAGTTAAAGAAGGAATATAATAAACTTAGGGAAGAAAAGGGAATTAAGGTAGTCTACCTCACTTTTGATGACGGTCCTACACCAAATAATACTACTGAAATTCTGAAAATACTTAAAAAGAATAACATAAAGGCTACATTTTTTGTAATCGGTCAGAATCATGACATGTATAAGCAGATTGTTGATGAAGGTCATGCAATAGCCATACATACATATACACATGACTATAATGAAGTATATGCTTCAGTAGATGCCTTCTTTAAGGATCTATACAGGCTCAGGGATGCTATTAAGGCAAAGACTGGAATTGAACCTAAAGTTACCAGGTTTCCAGGAGGATCCAGTACAACCAGAGCTTCAAAGGCAATGAAGACCCAGATTATTGAAAGGCTGACAAGAGAAGGGTATGTATATCAGGACTGGAACTGTGACAGTACTGACGCATCAGGAAACAAAGTACCTGTTGAGAAGCTTGTAAAAAGCTCATTCTGTAATGTAAGGGAAGTAAACCTGCTGATGCATGACAGTTTTGCAAAGACAACTACTGTACAGGCGTTACAGCAGATAATAGATACATACAGGAGTAAAGGATATATTTTTGAAGTATTGACAGTAGACAGTCCTAGATTTCAGCATATGAAGCAGCCGGAGAAAGTTGACTAAGTTTAATCTAAGTATGTGCTTACAAGACTTATGATATAATATATCAGTTAATTTTGAATTGGAGGATGTATTATATGAAAAAGATAATGTCTGTCTTTATTGCATTGATAATACCGTTTTCAGTATATTCAATGTCAAAGACTGCTGATAAAGGAGAGGTAACAAAAGCAGAAGAAGTCTCGAAATCTGATAAGATCATATACATAAAAAAGGAAAAAGAGGTAAACTTAAAGGAAATAGAAAATACAGTACTGGAAAAAGATGGAGCAGAGTCCGAGATAGATGAAATGGCAAAATACAAATACTATCAGACTGGTATGGCATCATTCTATGGTGGTAAATGGCATGGGAAAAAGACTGCCAATGGAGAAAGATTTGACCAGTATAGCATGACAGCTGCCCATAAGACATTGCCGTTTGGGACAAAGGTAAGAGTAACAAATTTAAGCAATGGAAAAACTGTAATAGTCAGAATAAACAACAGGGGTCCTTATGTAAAAGGAAGAATTATTGACTTGAGTAAAGGAGCTTTTTCTAAAATAGAGAGTACTGGTAAAGGAGTCACAAGGGTAAAACTTGAAATAGTAAAATAAATTAAAATGAAAGGTGGATATGGAATTGTTAAAGGGAAAAATAGCGTTAATAACAGGCGGAGCCAGAGGAATAGGAAAAGAGATTGTCTTAAAGTATGCTGAAAATGGAGCGACAGTCATATCAGGTGATTTAATAGATCCTGATTACAGTCATGAAAATGTTTCACATATAAAATTAAATGTAACAGACAGAGAAAATATAAAGCAGGTTGCATCAGGAATAAAGGAAAAATACGGTAAACTGGATATACTTGTTAATAATGCTGGAATAACAAGAGATTCATTGCTTCAGAGAATGAAAGAGGAAGACTGGGACTTAGTTGTAGATATAAACTTAAAAGGTGTATACAACGTAATGCAGGGGATGGTTTCTCTATTATTGAAAAGTGAAGGTGCAAGTGTTATTAATATGGCATCTGTAGTGGGACTTGACGGTAATATGGGACAGACGAACTATTCTGCAACAAAAGGTGGAGTTATAGCTATGTCCAAGACATGGGCAAAGGAATTTGGAAGAAAGAACCTGAGATCTAATGCCATAGCACCAGGATTCATAAAGACGGATATGACACATGTCCTTCCAGAAAAAGTGGTAGAAACAGTATTAGAAAACACACCTCTTAAGAAAATGGGAGACGCAGAAGACGTGGCAAATGCAGCATTGTTCCTTGGAAGTGATATGTCTAAATTTATAACAGGTCAAGTAATAAGGATAGACGGAGGGCTGAATTTATAGTGTTAAAGCTATAAACAGTGTCTAAGGAGTATGTCTAAATCTAAAAAAAATAAGGTATATGCCTATTATCTTCTGGACTCAGGAGAAACAGGTGTTCTAAACAGCTGGAATGAGTGTCAGGAAAAAGTAAGAGCCCGGAATTCCAGGTATAAATCCTTTGAAAGTGAAGAAGCAGCCTGGCTGTGGATTTCTGAGGGAGCCAGATATGAACCAAAAGAAAAGGAAGATGAAAGGAAATTTCTGGAACTTGACAGGAATGCGATTTACTTTGATGCCGGAACAGGAAGAGGCAAGGGTGTAGAAGTAAGGTTAACTGACTATGATGGAAATTCCCTGCTTTATAAAATTATGGATGAATCTAAGATAAATGAATATGGGAATTATTATTTATCTGAAGGCAGGACAAATAATTTTGGAGAACTTGTAGGTATATTTGCTGCACTGAAATATGCTGAAAAGTATAATTCTAAAGTTATATGTGGAGACAGTAATCTCGTCATAGAATACTGGTCAAGGGGAAGATATAATTCTGACGGGCTTTCAGCTGAC
>JBHACQ010000115.1:0-5044 GCA_041854625.1 Leptotrichia sp.
CATACATGAAACTCCATAAACCTCATGAATAAGTTCGCATTCAATATTAAAGAGCAGGAGACCGGCTATGAGAAATACAAAGTGGAATATAAAAAAACTTCCCAAAAACAAAGACATAAGAATAGATAATATTCCTGTTGATCAGGATATCTTGAAAATACTGTTTTCAAGAGGGATAAAATCTGTCAGGGATATTAAGGATTTTCTGAATCCCAGACTTGAAAACCTCCAGAATCCCTACAGGCTGTTCCACATGGAGAAGGCTGTAGAAATAATTGAGAAAGCTATAGACAGCAATAAGAATATATGGATATACGGTGACTATGATGTAGACGGGATTACTTCTACTGCAGTCCTCTACCTTGCCCTGAAGGAACTTGGAGCGGAAAATGTAGATTACTATATCCCGGTCAGGGATGAAGGATACGGACTGAATAATGATGCCTTAAAAAAGATTAGGGATGCAGGAGGGAATCTCGTAATTACAGTTGACTGTGGGATTACAGCCTTTAAGGAGATAGAATTTGCAAATTCGATGAATCTTCCAGTCATTATAACGGATCATCATAGCCTTCAAGGTACAAGAGTTCCCGATGCCGTTGCCGTCATAAATCCCAAGAGAGTAGAAAATGAGTACACTTTCGAATCATTGGCAGGGGTCGGCACTGTATTCATGCTTATTCTATGCCTTTTTGAAAGAGCAGATAAGAAGCAGTCTGCCTTTGACTACCTTGACCTGGTTTCCATAGGAACCATTGCCGACATTGTCCCTCTTCTTTCAGAAAACAGGATTCTGACAAAATTCGGACTTGAAAGGCTGCCATATACTAAAAATAAAGGGCTTAGTTTTTTACTTTACAAACTCTTTAATTCCGGAGAAAATAAAACCAGCCCGCCAAAAACAGAATATTCAGCCTATGATGTAGGTTTTATCATTGCCCCCGTCTTCAATGCTGCCGGACGACTGAAAGATGCCAAGATGGTAGTGAAACTTCTTATTTCAGACAATAACAGGGAAATCGAAATCATCGTCAGGGAATTAATAAACAGGAATTATGAAAGGCGGGAACTCCAGAACAAGATAGTAGAGATGATTGAAAAAAATATCGAAGTAAACCATATTAATGAAGACCTTGTAATAATAGACCATTCTCCTGAATATCATCACGGAGTTATCGGAATAGCCGCTTCCAAAATAGTTGATACATATTACAAGCCTGTCATAATTATGGAAGTAAAGGAAGATGAAGGAATAGCTGTAGGTTCATGCAGAAGTATTGAAAATTTCAATATCCTGTCTGCACTTCAGTCCATGCCTGAGATATTTATAAAATTTGGAGGCCATTCAGCTGCTGCAGGATTTACCATACCCATTAAGAATATAGGACTGCTCAGAAAAAAAATCAATGAATATGCTAAGAAAAGTCTGAAAGATGATGATTTTATCAAGGTCATAAATATAGATAAACAGATACCCATGCAGAAAATATCCTATGAATTCTTTAAGACGATAGAGCTGCTTAAACCGTTTGGATTCGGAAATCCTATGCCTACATTCCAGACAAAGAACCTTCTGCTGGAAAATATAAAGTATATAGGGGAAAGCAGGAACCATATCATGTTTGACTTGAAACAGAAAGGGTTCCTTGTAAGGAATGCAGTCTGGTTCGGTTCGGGAGAATATTTCAAGGAACTGAGCGGGAACCTGTTCTATGATATCGTGTACAAGCTTAAAGTAGAAGAATTCCAGGAAAAATTCTATACAAAGGTATATGTGGAGGACATGAAGGTCTCATCCTTAAAAGATGACACACTGTCTTATTATCATTCCCTGTACAATACTTCCTTCCCCTTAAAATCTATATTCTATACACACCTTGAGCTGGAAGGTGACAAGGAGCTGACTTTAAAAAATGAGTTTGAGCAGGTTTCTCTTTTTCAGGGGAGAAGATTTATAGGCAGGCTTGACTACAATATTTCAAACCTCCTTATACAGTTAAACAGATACTATAACTGGAAATTTTCTGTAAAGATAGAAAAGATTACAAAATCTTCAGAACATAATATTATAGAAATACTGGTTAAAAGAGATTACTCCCTTGAATGTTATGACTATACCGATGCTTCCCTCTTCAGGCGGATAAAGGAGTTCCTGATAGGAAATATGGAATATGATTCCTTCACTAAAAAGCTGCTGGCCCTCTTCTTCAGGCAGGACAAGAACCTTATAATTTCTGATATACAGGGGAGTGATAAGAAAAACAGTACAGAAAAGACAGCTTCAAGATTAAATTCAAGCTCCAGAGTCCTGATGAACTTCCTTCTAACTGCAGGAATCTATCTTATGAAAAAGTATGGAGAAAAGAGTCTTATCCTTACTGAAAACATAAAGGATTTTCCTTATAGCACACCTTTTGTCAGGACATACTTTGATATTGAATCCAAATGTGAAAAAGTCAAGGACAGGAAATACCCCTTTGTCTTCTTTTTCAATGAATGTTTCAGCTTTGAAGGGATAAGTGAAATTAAAAATTTCCTGAAAATTCTGTCAGAATCCTCAAAAAATCCTGAAAAAGAAGACTATCCAAGATTCTGTATATTTTATTCTGACTTTACAGAAAATGACCTTGATTCCCTTATTTTACATAACTTCATCAAAGCCGGGGAGAAAAACGGGGAAATGGAATCATTTAATTCTGCAAATACTGAATTTATTAAAATAGACTATACAATTCCTGAAAATATAGTCTTTCTTGACTCTATTAAGAAAGACAGGATGAAAAGCTTGGAAAATATATATGTAGAATATCTTCCCCTTGAAAAGAAAATTGAAATCAGTAACCTTCTGGATAAAGGAGAGCAGGTTTATGCTGATTATTCGGTCATTGAAATATTATAAGAGTATACAACTTCAAAGTATACAGCTTTAAAATATAGGCTGTATAATATGTATTGGGGTGAAAAAAAGAAATAAAAAGATAGCATAGATAACAAATTCATAGTATTATGTTTTGGACAAAAAACAACTAAGAAAGGAATTTGTATCTATGCAGAATAATTTTAGCACATTCAGACCTGAAAAAGCTAATTCAGCTTAGAATATCTTAAGGTTATCGAACTTTTTTCACTTCCACACATATTATACAGCCTAAAACTTTCAAAACTGCAACTATTTCTTAACTCAACAGCTTCGTTTTATTCATCTTTCACATTTAATCTCTCCGTATCTTGATACATAATAACCTGGATTTTTAAATTCTATTTTATCCTTTATTCTTTTTTTCAATTCTTCTTCAGATAAACCTAAAATAGCTTCCTTTTCATTTATTATAAAATATCCATGCGTTTCCTCAATCTTTTTTCCTGATGTTCTGAAAAATCCTTCTTCTTCCACGGGAAAGCCAACTGTATAATATTTCGTTTCTTCTTTGTTTTCATCACGGATAAAACCTATCCAGTCATTCCCTTTTTTAAAAAGTTTTGTTACTAATCCATAATCATAGCTCAGATAATCTCTTTTATTAAAGGAATAGGAGTATTCTGGTCCATGTAGAACCAGGTAACCTTTAAAATTGCAATCTACTATACTATAATTTCTTGAAAGTTTCAATCTTTTACCATCCGTATTATACTCTGTTTTTAAAGTTACTAGATTAAATAGTAATGGAAGAAATCCAAACATAAAAAAACCTGAATAATTTATAAAAATTAATAGAATTATTGGAATAAAAAATTTTAATAATTTATTTTTCATTTCTAATTTTTCCCCTTCAAAAAATTTAGATATTCTTTTTCTGATTTAAACCTCTGCGAAAAAATTTCATCAGTTTCAGAAGGTCCTAACATTCCATAGGGAGTCCCGTATTCTGATGGAATTAATTGAGGCATATCTTTTAATCCTAATTTTTTCCATAATTTTTTTTGAGCTTCTCTTGTACCATAAACATCTCCGAATTCATCTGACAAGTTATATCTAACACTAATTTTTAAATTGATACTTCCATCTGATTGTTTTGTTTTATTTATTATTGCTGTTCCTGTAATAACTGGACTTCCTAAAGCAAATTCTAATTTATTTGCAATATTCTTATCAATTATTTTTTCTGAACCTTCTAATTTAAATCCAGAAACAATATCTCCATTGCTACGTCGCTCAAAAAATTTAATGTTAGGATTTTCTCTTAAGGTGCTAAGTGCAATATTTTTTGCTTTAATTTTTACACTTTCTACTGCTTCTTTATATTCTTTTCTTCCTTCAACTCTTTTCCATCCCTCTGGGTCAAAACTTTGTAAATTTAAATTATTATTATCATCTAAAATATTTTTTCTTCCCTCTTTTGATATCATATACAGTACTTCATATGGACTACCAACTCTATGACCAGCATATTTCCCTACTTCTGACAATACAGAAAAATATTGGTTTTTATCCTTATGATTTTCTCTTAATTTTTTATCTGCATTATCAATAGCTCTTATTAATCTACCTCTATTTACTGAACTAGCACTATCCCCCTGTCTTTCTCCAAAATCAACATTAGAGTAATCTTTTCCGTCTGATGATAGATTTACATCCTTATTATCTTTACTGTATTTGTCCTTAAAGTATTCATTAGTTGCTCTTCCTGTACTTTCTAATCCAAGTTCATATGTTCCTGTTGTTATATGTCTATTTCTTCCACCATTTATTATATGACTTCCTTCTTCGGCTATCGTTCCTATAAGTCCTGCTTTTGTTTCGTTATCTTCAGAGTTTACATTTATAATTATTGTTTTCTTACCTGTTGTTCTATCTATAAATGATGTTCCTGGTAATTCTCTTCCTTTTTCATCATAAAGTTGCGGTGCTTTGTCTGGTGTACTGTATATAACATCTATTTCTTCTCCTAAATCCTTGTATGCTTTCACAAAAATATTTGTTATATCTTCCTGTGTACTTGCCCTGTCCAGTCTTTCTCCAGCGATATTGTAGATTGTTTTATTTAATCTTACTTCACTCAGCTGCCCAAAGAAGTTTCTATTGTCATCTCCTCGGTCATTTATA
>JBHACQ010000116.1:0-10779 GCA_041854625.1 Leptotrichia sp.
TAAAATCTAAAAAAAGGGTGGGAGGTAAATTATGAAAAAAGAAAAATTGGAAAAGAAAGTCTATTTTTTAGACAATGTGAGTAATTCTACTGAAGTTGAGGAATACATTGCAAGCTATATCTGTAAGAAAGGGGCAAAGAAAGGAAGCAATGTGGAAAGAAAAAATGATGGAAGATGGGGAAAAAAAGTAATGAACATTGATCTGGGCAAAATACGTTTTGCTGTATATCCGGTAAAGGAGAACAATGGAAAGGAAGAAGTCATAGTACTGAAAACTTCAAAAGATGTCAAGTATGAAAACAGAATGAACCAGAAGGAAAAATTTAAAAGCAGTCTCTGCTTTATTCTCCGATATTCATGTAAAAGCAGGTTTAATTTTATCTTTGAAGAGCTGATAGAGGATGTGATGAGGAAAACAGACATGTATGTAAACTTATAGATACAGACAGTATATCTACAGACAGTATATCAGAAGTAATCAGATAAAAAACTGAATAAGGGCTGTTCCATTAAGAAGAAAATAAATAAGGAATGTATTTATTTTTAAAACGGAACAGCCTTTAATATTATGTGATATATCTGAAATGATGTATTTAATTTTTATATTGTAAAAATTATGTAAAAATGTTATAATCAATGAGAGTCAGGAAGGTCTAGAGTAAGTAATTGTAAAGGTTTTTATTATTCAAATAAAAGTTTTTACTATTATTTGCTCCCTTCTTGCTTTAATATAAAATAAACTTATTAGGAGGAAGTAAATGTTTAATGAAAAAATTTATGGATTTAATTTAGGATCCCAGAAAGTAAAAATAAGTACAGGGAAAATAGCTAGACAGGCAGGAGGATCAGTAGTTGTTCAATGTGGAGGGACAGTACTGCTAGTTACTGCAACAAGAAGTAAAGATGTTAAGGAAGGACAGGATTTTTTTCCATTGACAGTAGACTATATTGAAAAATTTTATGCGTCAGGGAAATTTCCGGGAGGATTTATAAAAAGGGAGTCAAAGCCTTCAACAGAAGAAATTTTAATTTCAAGGTTAGTTGACAGACCAATCAGACCGTTATTTCCAGAAGGCTTTCTGAATGCGGTACATATCGTAATTACAGTTATTTCATATGATGAAGTCAATCAGCCTGAAAATCTGGCTACAATAGGTGTTTCTGCTGCACTCGGCTTATCAGATATACCATTTGCAGGGACAGTAGCAGGTGTTACAGTAGGATATATAGACGGAGAATACATACTGAATCCTACACCGGAGCAGTCTGAAATTAGTGAAATATACCTTTCAGTGGCAGGGACAAAGGATGCTGTTACGATGGTAGAAGCAGGAGCGAAAGAAGTTTCAGAAGAAATTATGCTTGAGGCAATAATGTATGGGCATGAAAGAATAAAGGAAATATGTTCGGAACAGGATAAATTCCTTTCTCAGTTTGAAGTTGAAAAATATGAATTTGAAAAGAAGGAAACTGATACAGAAATTAAGGAGTTTATTGACAGTTACTCTGAAAAGCTGGAAGAGGCGATAATGACTCCTGGAAAACTGGAAAAGTATGAAGCTATTGATAATCTTGAAACGGCACTGCTGGAAGAATATATGGATAAATTGGAAAATCAGGAAAAGGAAATTGCTGAAGATACAGAGAAGTCATTTAAAAAATATTATCGTGACTTGGAAAAGAAAATTGTACGTGATGCTATTCTATATAAGAAATATAGGGCAGACGGAAGAACTACAACTGAAATAAGACCGATAGATGTTGAAATAGATACTCTACCTATTCCTCATGGTTCGGCACTGTTTACAAGGGGGGAAACACAGGCTCTTGTAGTGACAACATTGGGAAGTAAGGCAGATGAACAGATAGTTGATGGAATGGAAGATGAGTCAAGAAAGAAATTCTTCCTTCACTATAATTTCCCACCATACTCAGTTGGAGAAGCTGGATTTATGAGGGCTCCTGGAAGAAGGGAACTGGGACATGGAAATCTGGCTGAAAGGGCGTTGAAGTATGTAATGCCTACTCAAGATGAATTTCCTTATACGGTAAGGCTTGTTTCTGAAATTACAGAATCTAACGGTTCTTCTTCTCAGGCAAGTATCTGTGGAGGTTCATTGTCGCTGATGGCAGCAGGTGTACCGATAAGATCCACGGTAGCAGGTATTGCTATGGGGCTAATTAAGGAAGGGGAAACATTTACTGTACTGACAGATATACAGGGACTCGAAGATCATCTTGGAGATATGGATTTTAAGGTTGCAGGTACTAGAAAGGGTATAACTGCAATTCAGATGGATATAAAGATTGAAGGTATAACAAGGGAAATAATGGAAATAGCTTTAAAGCAGGCATTAGAAGGAAGGCTTTATATTATTGATAAGATGGAAGAAGTTATAAGGGAGCCTAGACCTGAAGTAGCTGAAAATGCTCCTAAAATAGAACTGATGAAAATAGATCCTTCAAAGATAGCTGGTTTAATAGGACCTGCAGGAAAAGTGATAAAGGGAATAATTGAAGAAACTGGAGTGTCTATAGATATTGAAGATGATGGAAGTGTAGCAATTTTTGGAAAAGATCCTGAAATGATGAAGAGAGCTATTGAGCTGGTAAAAAGACAGACCCAGTCAGTTGAACTGAATACAGTATATGAAGGTAAGGTTACAAAATTAGCTAAATTTGGAGCATTTGTAGAAGTATTGCCAGGAAAAGAAGGACTGCTTCATATTTCAGAAATAAGTGACAAGAGGGTTGCGAAAGTAGAAGACGTCCTTAAAGAGGGGCAGATAATAAAGGTAAAAGTAATAACAATGGAAGATGAAAATAAATTTAACCTCAGCATGAAAGCTTTAATTGTTAAAGAAAATCAAAAAGAAGGTGGTAAGGATGAATTTGCCAAATAAGCTTGCCTTATTGAGAATGTTACTTGTAATTCCTTTTGTATTTATATTAGGGATTGGACTTGATAAGGATACAGGGACAGCGTTAGCTATAACTATGAGGATACTGGCGTTTCTTATATTTGTAGGAGCATCGGTGACTGACTACTATGATGGACAGATAGCAAGAAAATATAACCTGATAACCAATCTTGGAAAGCTTATAGATCCTCTAGCTGATAAACTGCTTGTAATTTCAGCTCTTGTGGTTCTTACAAAATATAATCAGATAAGTCTCTGGATAGTATTAATAATTATTTTCAGGGAATTACTTATAACAGGACTTAGAGCTATAGTTGCATCAGAAGGGGCAGTTATTGCGGCAGAGACATTAGGAAAGTGGAAAACTGCTACACAGATGGCAGTATTAGCTATAATTATACTTATTCCTTTAAGTTACAGTGTAAATAACATGTTATTGCTGGTTCCACTGATTCTTACAGTAGTTTCAGGCCTTGAATACATAATAAAATCAAAAGATGTGTTAAAATAAGTAAAGAAAGGTGTTTATGAGTTTAGTAGATTTTGCAGTCAGGACGATAGAGTTTTATTCGTTTTTAATAATAGTTTCCATATTGGGATCGTGGTTTGAACCTATCAGGGATTCAGTAGTTTATCAGTATGTCAAAAAAATTACGGAACCTTATCTGAAACTGTTCAGGATAATTGTTCCAATGGGAAATATGAGTATTGACTTTTCACCGGTAATAGGTCTTTTTATCTTAAATATTTTAAAAGGACTGTTATAAGGTTTTTATTATAGAAATTTAAATAAAGGAGGCAGGCTTTAGGAAAAGTGTTTTATTCTGAAGTCCCTCCTTTTTATGGAGGGTATAATTATGGGAAAATATAGGATGAGCTGGAGCAGGCTTCTATCTACAGAAAGTCAGAGAAAAAGAGTAAGCAGGAATTCAGAAGCACTGACGGAATATAATCAGGACAATCCAGACAGCAGGAAAAGAGTCACTTCAGACTTGAGAAATGATTTTGAAAGGGATTATCATAGGATTTTAAGCAGTCCTTCCTTCAGGAGGTTACAGGATAAGACACAGGTATTTCCACTGGAAAAAAATGATTTTATAAGGACAAGGCTGACCCACTCAATAGAAGTCTCATCTTTTGGAAAATCGCTGGCACAGTCTGTTTCAGGAGAGATACTCAGACGTGGACTGGATGAGGAATTTGGATATGAAGAAGCGATGGCTATAGGTAACATATTGGCAAGTGCCGGACTTCTTCATGATATAGGGAATCCACCTTTTGGACATTTCGGAGAAGATACAGTAAGGGCATGGTTTGTGGAAAATCTTCATAAAATTACAGTAGAGATAGAAGAAGAGGAATACAAGAGCCTTTATGAAATACTTACTGAACAGATGCGTAATGATTTTCTAAATTTTGAAGGTAATGCACAGGCATTAAGGGTTGCTTCAAAACTACATTTCCTGGTGGATGAAAATGGTATGAACCTTACATATGCATTATTGAATACATTGATAAAGTATCCTGTGAATTCCTTGAATATCAATAAGAAGAGCGGGGATATAAAAACTAAGAAGATGGGATATTACTATTCAGAAGAGGATCTGTTCTGGAAAATAGTGACTTCTACAGGGACATATGATGAAAGGACAGGGGAAATATATAGGCATCCTTTGACATTTCTGCTGGAAGCGGCTGATGATATTGCATATTGCACAGCAGATATTGAAGATGGAGTGAAAAAGAAATTTATACGTCTTGAAACCCTTGTAGACAAGTTGAGGGAAGAGATGCCTGAAAGTGTTAAGTTATATGAAAAACTGATAAAGTATAAGAATTATGCAAAAGAAAGAAAATATGATGATCCGGAGCTGTATTCAGTCCAGAGATGGATAGTAGAAGTACAGGGTCTTCTTATAAAGGCTGTCATATCTTCCTTTATAGAAAATTATGAATCTATAATGAATGGAGAATTTAAGACAGATCTGTTTAAGAATACGGATGTTGAAAAATTATTGGAAGTATTGAAGACATTGACATATAATGAGGTATTTAAATCAAAGGCCATTGCCAGGATGGAAATTACTGCTAACAATATTATTAACTATTTCCTTGATAATTTTATTGATTCGGTACTCTATTGGGATACAGAAAGGGAGGGAAAGATGACTGGAATAAATCAGAAATATATTTCAGTCCTCTCAGAGACACAAAGGTATATTTACAGTTATTATAGTGAAAAATATGCTGAAAGCGAAGAGATACAGAATATAAAAGATGAAAATTTAAAAAGAAATAAAATATTTACATATAAACTGTATCTCAGAATATTACTTGTAACAGATTATCTTTCTGGGATGACAGACAGCTTTATGAAAACATTATACCAGGAACTGGCTGGAATTGACTAATACGGGAGATTATGCTGTAATGAGTGCTTAAAGTCAATTAAGAAAACTGATAAATGATAATATAATTTTTAAAAAGACTGGTAAAAATATGAAAAAATGTGTATAATAACAGGGTAATGCTTAAAATATTCTACTATGAATAAACTATAATAATATTAGGAGGAAAAAGAGGAGATGACAATTGATAAATCTCAATTAAAAGACAGTATTCTTAGAAAATTAAGGAGGCAGTACGGAAAAACAATTGAAGAAGCTCATGAATATGAAATATATTATGCAGTTTCCAGAGCAGCACTCGACTATATCGTCGAAAACTGGTATAACACAAAGAAAACATATGTAAAGAAACAGGCGAAACAGCTGTATTATTTTTCAGCAGAATTTTTAATGGGGCGTTATCTGGGGAATAACTTAATAAATCTGCAAATGAATGAAGTAATAAGTGAAACGTTAAATGAACTGGGGGTTGACATCAATAAAATAGAAGATATGGAAATTGATGCAGGACTTGGTAATGGAGGGCTGGGAAGACTGGCAGCATGTTTTCTGGATTCAATGGCTACCCTTAAATTACCGGGAAATGGTTATGGGTTAAGATACAAGTATGGAATGTTTGAACAGAGAATAGAAAACGGATTTCAGGTTGAATATCCTGACGACTGGACAAAATACGGAGATCCTTGGTCTATAAGAAGGTTGGACAGGGTATTTGAGGTAAAGTTTGGTGGAGAAATTGAAATCCATAAGGATGAGGTAGGAAAGGAATATTTTAAGAGGGTAAATACTGAAAATGTTATTGCAGTAGCATATGATGTACCTATTATAGGTTATGGAAATGATACTGTAAATACTTTGAGGTTATGGGAAGCAAGATCTCCTGAAGGATTTGACCTTCATCTGTTTAATTCTCAGAGATACCTGCTTGCATCAGAAAAATCAGTACAGGCAGAGGATATTTCAAGAGTACTTTATCCAAATGATACAGAAAAAGATGGAAAACTTTTAAGACTGAAGCAGCAGTTCTTCTTTACTTCGGCTTCATTACAGGATATTGTCAGAAGGTATAAGTCAGTATATGGAAATGATTTTTCAAAATTCCATGAAAAGGTGGCTGTTCAGCTGAATGATACGCATCCAGTAGTAGCTATACCTGAATTAATGAGAATATTCATGGATTATGAGAAATTAGGATGGGATGAGGCATGGAATATCTGTAAGAAAGTCTTTGCCTATACAAACCATACGATATTATCAGAAGCACTGGAAAAATGGGATATATCCCTCTTCCAGCCGTTACTTCCAAGAATATATCAGATTATTGAAGAAATTAACAGAAGATTCCTATTGGAACTTAATGAAAGATATAGTGGCGACTGGCAGAAAATACAGTATATGTCAATAATAGGAAACAGCCAGATAAGAATGGCATGGCTGGCTATTGTAGGTTCCCACAAGGTAAATGGAGTTGCTGCACTTCATACAGAAATCTTAAAAAATTCTGAGCTGAAAGACTGGTATGACCTGTATCCGGAAAAATTCCAGAATAAGACGAACGGGATTACTCAGAGAAGATGGCTTCTGAAATCTAACCCTGAGCTGGCAGCTTTAATTACTGAATTAATTGGAGATAAATGGATTACAGATTTATATGAACTGAAAAAGCTGGAAGAATACATAGAAAATGACTATGTATTAAACAGGCTTTCTGAAATTAAGTTTAAGAATAAACTGAAACTGGCAGAATACGTAAGGGAAAATAATGGAGTAGAAATCGATCCTAATTCAATATTTGATGTTCAGGTAAAAAGGCTGCATGAATATAAAAGACAGCTTTTAAACGTCCTGCACATAATGGATCTTTATAATAAGCTGAAGGAGAATCCGTTACTTGATATTGAACCGAGGACATTTATTTTTGGTGCTAAGGCTGCTGCCGGATATAGAAGGGCAAAAGGAATAATAAAGTTAATAAATGCTGTAGCTGAAAAAGTCAATAATGATTCGGATGTTAATGGGAAGATAAAAGTTATCTTCTTAGAAAATTACAGGGTTTCATTGGCTGAAAAGATATTCCCGGCGTCAGATGTATCAGAGCAGATTTCAACAGCAGGAAAAGAGGCTTCAGGTACAGGAAATATGAAGTTTATGTTAAACGGAGCAATAACAATAGGTACGTTAGATGGTGCCAATGTTGAAATAGTAGAGGAAGCAGGAAATGAAAATGCCTTCATATTTGGTCTGAAAGCATCAGAAGTTGAAGAACTGCAGAAATCAAATACTTATAATCCTTTCCATGAGTATAGTACTATAGAAGGTCTTAAAAAAGTTATAGACCAGTTAGGTGATGGAACATACGATGATAATCACACTGGAATATTCAGGGAAATACAGACATCTCTATTATACGGAGTAGAAGGTACAAGACCAGATGTATACTTCCTGTTAAAGGATTTTGAATCTTACAGGAATGCACAGTTTGAATTAGGAAAAGCTTACAGGGATAAAAGGAACTGGGCTAAGAAAGCTCTTAAAAATATAGCCAATGCAGGTAAGTTCAGTTCAGATAGGACAATAATGGAATATGCAAAGGATATATGGGATATTGAACCTGTAGAAATAGAAGATTACATAGACTAATATAATATAATATAACATTATAAAGACTGAAAGAGAATACAGTTCTTCTTCAGTCTTTTTTCTATACAATTACAGGAAATGAAATGTAAGGATAAGATAGAAAATTTTTCCTACAGGCAATTAAAATGTGGTATAATAATATAAATATAGTTATTCTTTAAAGGAATGATAAAAGAAAATATATGCTGGGAAAGAGGAAAATAAAATCTAAGTATGGGGTGATAAAATGGCGGGAAATATAGCAGCTTTTTTTGATATTGACGGTACAATACACAGGGATTCCTTATTAATTGAACATTTTAAGTTACTTGTAAAATATGGATTTATAGACATAATGACATGGGAGGGAAAGGTTAAGGAAAAATTTTCCAAATGGGACACAAGAATGGGTAATTATGATGACTATCTGGAAGAGCTTGTGGAAACTTATGTGGAGGCTTTAAAAAATTTCAGTAAGACCGATATGGATTTTATAGCAAAAAGAGTCATAGAATTAAAAGGTGAAAGAGTCTATATATATACAAGGGAGAAATTAAAGTATCATTTGGGAAAAGGTCATAAAGTCATTATTATTTCGGGAAGTCCAGATTTTCTTGTAGGGAAAATGGCTGAAAAATATGGAGTGAAGGACTATAAAGGTTCTATTTATGAGACAGATGAAAGAGGGATTTTTACAGGGGAAGTAATTCCGATGTGGAATGCTGAAAGTAAGAAGAAGGCAATTGCAGAGTTTTGCCGGAAATACGATATAGATCTGGATAAGTCTTTTGCCTATGGTGATACAACTGGGGATCTGACGATGTTTAAGAAGGCTGGAAATGCCATAGCAATAAATCCGGCAAGGAAATTACTGGATAAAATAAAAAGTGATAAGAATCTCAGGGAAAAGGTAATAGTCATTATTGAAAGAAAGGATGTAATATATAAGGTGAAACCTGATGTGGAAACAATAAATTCTATTTTATAGATACAGGAACAAAGTTATAGGAAAGAGGTACAGACATGAATGAAATTGAAGACAGGAACCTGAAAATAGTATTTTTAGACAGGGCAACTGCAGGTGCAATAGAACTGACTGAAAGATTTTCAAAATATGGTAATTACATTGAATATGATTACACGAATCCGGAAGAACTGGAAAACAGGATAAAGGACGCAGATGTACTGATATTAAACAGGGTCAGGATGGGAAAAGAGGAATTCTTAAAAGCTCCAAAATTAAAGTTGATAATGATTACTGCAACAGGATACAACCATATTGATATAAAGGAAGCTAATGAGAAGGGGATAATTGTGTCGAATGTTTCTAATTATTCCACAAATTCAGTTGCCCAGCTGACTTTTACCCTTCTGCTTAATGAACTTACAAAAGTGTCTGATTTCAGCAGAAGTGTGAAAGAAAATGGATGGGAAGAAGTAAGCAATTCATATAATCAGGATTATCCTATTAAAGATGTAGAAGGAAAGGTGATCGGGATAATAGGATATGGAAATATAGGGAGAAAAGTAGCAGAAATAGCTGAAGTAATGGGAATGGAGGTAATGGTGTCTAAAATTCCTGGACGTGAATACAGTGGTATTGAAAGCAGAAACAGATATAATCTGGAAGAAGTATTGAAGAAGGCGGACATTGTATCTATTCATGCACCTTTAACGGATTTGACTAGAAATATAATCAATCTGGAAAGAATAAAGAAAATGAAAAAAGATGCAATTCTTCTAAATTTAGGCAGAGGTCCTCTTATAAACGAAGAAGATCTTTACATAGCCTTAAAAAATAAGCTTATAAAATCTGCAGCAATTGATGTAATGAGTAAGGAACCCCCTGAAATAGACGCACCGCTTTTTACTCTGGATAATCTGACTATTACTCCCCATATAGCATGGAAATCCTGGAAAAGTATGGGGAGATTGATGGATGTAACAGAAAATAATCTGAAACTGTTTCTGGAGGGAAAGCTGACAGGTCTGAAGGAATAGGAAAATTGAAAGGTGGAAATGATATGTTTTCAAATATATTTAACGGGATAAAATTAGAATTTGAAGGACTTTATTATGGAGGAAATTATGATATTGAAGTATTTTCTGATGGGAGGTTGTACTATTCATATATTGAAAATGATTCCATTGAAATAAAGAAAGGCTCTTTTCAGATAGCACAGAAAGAAGTGATGATTTTTGAAGAGATGATGGAATATTTCGAATTTCTGAAAAATCAGAGGAATTATTTTGTAAATGAATATAATTTTGGAAACGGTATTCTCGTAATAAGAAAGAAGAACGGAAGGGAAGAAAAAATCCGCATGGGAAAGGAGATAATGTTTGAGTATTCCAAAATACTTATTGACAAGTACACTCCGAAATCACGGGAAATATTTCTTCTTGATACATATCTAGCTGGAATAAAGTATATAAGGAACTTTAATATTAAAATGAAATATGCAGACAAGCTGGATCTTTTCAGAGAATTTAATGGAGTTTCTTTAAATGCGGTAGCAGTATTTAATCAGAATAAGGAGAAAGTAGGGTATCTGCCTAAGGAGCAGAGCGAAGTTATTGCACGGCTGATAGACGCAGGAAAGAAGATTGAAGCTATTCCTATCCCCTTTGATGAGGATGTGGCATTAAAAATTTACCTGATAGATTAAAATTTTTTATATGCTTTATTTTTTTAAAAGGGGTATAAGAAAAAATATTATAAGAAATTTTTTCTGAAAAATTTTTATAAATTTTACTTGGCTTTATAATCCGTTTTTAGATAAAGAAAACGGATTTTTAATCCATAATAAAGTTGTATATAAAATTAAAAA
>JBHACQ010000117.1:0-22562 GCA_041854625.1 Leptotrichia sp.
CGCTTTCTGTCTTAATATTATTATTTTCATCTCTGTATTTTTTTTTATCCAGTTTTTTAAGAAGCTTTTAGAATTTATTTTCATATCTTACTATAATATTTTTCATTATTTTTCCTAAAAATTTCTCATTTCAATCTATATTATACTGTCTCGTCTATCTGAAAACTAAATTTTACTTATAAAATTAGTCTATCCTAAAATTTTTCTCTTTTTATTTTTCATTTTCTAATATACCATTCTCAGTTTTTCTGATAACGACATTAAAATAATAAATACTTCAGGGATTGTATTCCTCTCCCTGAAGCTGTTTTCATTTCCAATTAAGTTTATATTTAAATATATCCCTCTTCCTTGCTGTTATTTTCCGTGCTATTTATTCAGTACTCCTATTTTTTCTCCACCTAATATGTGATAATGTATATGATAGACTTCCTGACCGCTGTCCGGATTAGTATTAGTTATAACTCTGTATCCACTTTCAGCAATTCCAAGATCCCTTGCAATCTTCGCTATTGTAATCTGTAGCTTTCCTAATAGCAATGCATCTTCTTCCTTGGCATCTTCAAGATTTTTTATTTCCTTCTTAGGTATTACAAGTACATGTACCTTTGCAGCAGGATTTATATCATGAAATGCCAGAAATTCATCATCCTCATAAACTATCTTTGCAGGTATTTCCTTATCAATTATTTTCTTAAATATTGTAGACATGATTTCCTCCTTAATCCTTATAGAATTTTATCATATTCCTTTTATTTTCAGAATAATAAGTCTATTCCTCTTCTATCTTCCCGACTCTCCTTGCGTGCCTTCCACCTTCAAATTCAGTCGTTATGAAAGTATCTACACACGCCTTTGCCAGCTCATCTCCAATTACCCTTGCTCCCAGTGCTATGATATTTGCATTATTATGCATTCTTGACAGCCTTGCTGTAAATTCATTATGTGCCAGGGCTGCCCTTATTCCCTTTATTTTATTTGCAGAAATTGAAATTCCTATTCCAGTTCCGCAGATTAGTACTCCATATTCAGCTTTACCTTCCAGAAGAACTTTGCTTACTTCTCCTGCAATGTCAGGGTAGTCTACCGAATCCAGAGTGTCTGTCCCGACATTAATAACTTCATATCCCTGCTTTTTCAGGTGTTCCTTTATTATATTCTTTAAATCTACTCCTGCGTGATCATTTCCTATTACTATTTTCATAATTTGACGGGATTTCCTAAAATATATCTTAATGTAAATCTATGAAAAATCCCTACTCCCTTCCATAAAAACCATAGTCTAAATTTATTTAACCCTTCAGTAGGGCCAGTACTTCTTTTGAAAGTCTTTTAAGTTTACCTTCACTATCTACAATTACATTTAAAGTTTCTGCCTTTGCCTTGAGTACATTGTCATTTCCGTAAATCTCGTAATAAAACCCTACTTTGATACTGCTTATTTCCTTTAGCTCAATGACAATCTCCACTTCTTCATCATATTTTACAGAATTTATATAGTCTATACTCAGAGTCTTTACAGGCATTAAGAATCCCATATCCTCTATTTTCTTATAAGGAAATACATCCCTAAAATATTCCGTTCTGGCTATTTCCATCCATTTAAGATAGTTTGCATGATACACTACACCCATATGATCAGTATCATAATAATATGCCCTCATCTTAAAAGTCTTTTTCATTCCTATAGCTCCTTCACTTCTATTTTTATAATTTTCTTTTCCTTTTTAGCAATTGAAGACATCAGAACCCTTAAAGACGTTATTATTCTACCATTTTTACCTATAATTTTACCCATGTCATCCTGAAGGACATTAATTACAATGTCGACATATTTCCCTTTTTCATTACTTTCAATCGTATAGTTACCTGTGGAATCTAATAAATTTTCCAGCCAGAAATTAACTGTTTCAAAATATTTGCTCATTACTCACTTCTCCTAAATTATTTTTTTATATTGTTAAACTTTCTATAATACCCCAAGCCATTCCCTTTTTTCCAGTATTTCCATATAAATGTCCATCTTTCTTAATCTATCTATTACTGCATCCATATCTTCTATTAAATATGAATTAGTAATTATTTTTATAAGTCCTCCCTGATTATCCAGCGTCCTTACATTTCCTAGGCCATCATACGCCTCTATTATCTTGTTTATAAAATCTATATGTTCCTTTTTTGTCTGAATTACATATTCCCAGCTTTTCAAATCAAATTCCTGCTTTCTATAATTTCAACTCTTCCTTCCTTTTTTCTTCAACAAGTTTATTAAATCTATGAATTCCTGTACTGAAAATTCTTCTGTCCTTGCCAATATGCTTCTGCCGTTTTCCTCAAGAAGATTCCCGATTTCCTTCTTGTCATATCCCATTTCAGAAAGATTGTTTGCAAGACTTTTCCTTTTGTTTGAAAAGGCTGTTTTAAGATACTTAAAATACTCTTCTTCTGAAATCTGGGATTCATATCTTCTGTCTTCTAAAATTCTGATTTTTAAAAATGCAGAATCTACCTTCGGAACAGGAGAAAACTTCTCCTTCGGAACTGTAAAAAGATATTCAGCTTCTGCGTAAAACTGGACGGCATGTGTCAGAAGGCTCATATCTCTGCTTTTAGGCTTTGCAGTAATTCTTTCTGCTACTTCCTTCTGTACCATCAGATAAATTTCAGATATGTTCTCCCTCTTTTCAATTAACCTGTTTATAATAGGGGAGGTTATATAATATGGTATGTTTGCCACTACTTTTATATTTTTCCTGTTTTCCAGGTATTCATTTAAATCTGCTTCCATAAAGTCATTGTGAACCAGTCGGAAATTATCATTATTTCCAAATTTTTTCTTAAGCCCTGGAATCAGATCCTCATCTATTTCAAATACAGTAAGATTTCTGGATTTTTCAAGAAGCTTTCCTGTAAGGAACCCCTTTCCAGGTCCAATTTCAATAACTTCAGTTTCCTTATTGATATTAGCTGCTGAAATTATTTTTTCCAGCAGTTCTCCATCATCTAGAAAATTCTGCCCATATTTTTTCTTAGCCTTATAATCGTCACTATCTTTTCCTTTATGACGTTTCAATTTATCTTTACCCAAATCTTCTCCTTAATATTCAATACTAGTTAATTCCTACAGCTCTATTTATACAGTTCATCTGCAGCAAGAGCTACGTATGGAATATTTCTATATTCTTCTATAAAGTCAAGTCCATATCCTAAAACAAACTCATTGGGTATTTCAAATCCTACATACTGGACATCTACTTCAACTTCTCTTCTTTCCTGCTTGTTAAGCAGTGTACAAAGCGACACTTTCTTAGGCCCTCTTCCTCCAAGAAGCTTCAGAACTTTTTTTAATGTCAGCCCTGAATCTATTATATCTTCTACAACCAGAACATTTTTTCCCTGGATACTTCCTTCAAGGTCTTTTAGAATTTTTACTTCCCTTGTTGTTTCAAAACCTTCTCCATAACTTGAAACAGACATGAAGTCCATTACGAGAGGAAGCTTAATTTCCCTCACAAGGTCAGCCATAAATATAATAGAACCCTTCAGTAGACCAACTACAACCAGAGGAGCATCATCATTTTTAAAATCTTCAGTTATCTGCTTCCCAAGTTCCCTGATTCTGGCTGCAAGTGCTTCTTTTGTCAACAACTGGCTTTTAATTCCAAATTCCCAATCTTTTTTCATTTTACGCAACTCCATTCTTTCTTAGTTAGATTCTCTCTATATTTTGTATGATTATAGCATTTTTTTTTTATTAATTCAAGAAAGTCATTGACAGGTTACACATAGATTTAATATGTTTGTTATTATTGCCTTTTAATACTATTTATGGTATTATATTGATGTAACAATATCAAAATATTTGAGGTGTAAAATGGCTAAAAAATTTAAATTTAATATTATAAAAACAATAATTACACTTATATGTCTGTTTATTTTAGGTACTATTGGAAGAAATGTCTTTACAAGGCACTTCTTTAACAACAGGCTGACTGTCATCCCAAATGTTGTAAACCTCAACGAGAAGGATGCAGTCAAATATTTAAAGGAAGCCGGACTTAATGTAAAGATTATTAACTCAAAAACTGAAAAAGTGCCGTTAGATACTGTCTATATACAGTTTCCATTACCAGGAAAGACTGTAAAGGTAAACAGGACTATCCAGATATGGGTTAATAACGGGAAAGGACAGGAAGTCCCTAATATTGTGGGACTTGAACTTCTTGAAGCCCGTTCCATGCTTCAGGGACAGAACATACAGATAGAAAGGATTGACTATCAGCCTTCCAATCAGAAGTATAACACTATACTGGGAGTATATCCTAAACCAGGAACTACACTGGAAATCAACCAGAAAATTTCTATTCTTGTATCTTCCCAGAAGGTTGTCGACCCTTCTGTCATGCCTAACCTGATTGGACTGGACTTAAATGATGCAAAAGTTCTTCTTACCCAGATAGGACTTCAGCTGGGACCTACTTCAAAATCAAGCGACCCTACCTTACCTGTAAATACTATAATTTCTACATCACCTGCACCAGGTGATAAAGTAAGAAAAGGGCAGAAAGTATCTGTAGTAATAAATTCAGGTACCTTCAATAAACCTACCGGTCCTTCTGTTGAAGAAATTATAAACCAGACTAATAAGGAAATTGATGACAAGGAAATCGACAATATTATAAATAATACTCTCGAAAAGATAGACAAGCGTAACAGTGAAAAGAATAATGAACAGCAGCAGAATAATCAGAAAGAAAATCAGGAAAAGGAAACACAGAATAAGGAAAAATCTAAAGAAAAGGTGGAAAAACCTAAAAAAGTTGAAGTTGAGAGAGTTGGAAATGATTAATTTCAGCAGCTTTAAACTTAAATAATTGGAGGTAATTTTTATTAAAGGGAAAGTAATTAGGAAAATTAAAGGATTCTATTATGTTTTAGAAGAAAACGATAATATTCTTCAACATAATACTTTAGAGGAAAATAATATTTATGAGTGCAGGCTAAGAGGAGCCCTTAAGGTTAAAAACAGCAAACTAAACTGTATTATAGGAGATTCTGTAGAATTTGACGAAAAGGAAAAGGTCATAACTTCGGTTCTTGAAAGAAAAAACTTTTTACATAGACCTCTGCTTGCAAATATTGACTTTATTGGTATCTTATTTTCAGCTTCTTCTCCAGACTTTGACTTTAATGTATTTCAGAAGATGCTTTTAAATGCAAATAGTCAGAATATTCCTGTGATACTCATTATTTCGAAAATAGACCTTGTCTCACAGGAAGAACTGGAGAAGTTATTAGAAAGAATAGGAGATATATGCAGGAATTCCATTCCTGTTTTCTCTATTTCTTCAGAAAAGAATATTGGAATTGATGAACTTAAGAAATACATTGAAAATAAATCTGTTACAATTTCAGGTCCAAGCGGAACAGGAAAGTCCACTCTCATTAATTTCCTCATGGGAAAAGAGGTTCTGGCTACAAATGAAGTCAGTAGTAAAACTTCAAGAGGTCGTCATACTACTACTGAAAGCCGTTTTTTTAAGATTTCCTGTAATACTTACGTTGTAGACACTCCTGGATTTTCCTCCCTGGATTTTCCTATACTGGCAGAAAAAAAGGAACTTGAAGGACTCTTCCCTGAATTTTCCCGATATACTCATGCCTGCAGGTTTAGGGACTGTATCCATGTCAATGAGCCTGACTGTCAGATAAAAGAAGCTGTAAAAAACGGTGATATTTCAGAAGAACAGTATAACTTTTATCTGCATGCATTAAGTAATATTTTTAATAACTAAAAATCTAAAATATAAGGTGGTATTATGGAAAAAAGGATTATTATTGCCCCGTCGCTTCTTGCGGCAGATTTCAGCAAACTGAAGGAAGAAATCAATGAAATTGAGAAATATGGTGCAGAATATCTACATCTGGATGTTATGGACGGAAACTATGTTCCAAATATAAGTTTTGGAGCTCCTGTTATCTCTTCCATAAGAAAACATAGCAAACTTGTATTTGACGTACATCTTATGGTTGACAATCCTGACAGTATAATAAAGGATATGGTCGAAGCAGGTGCTGATATAATTACTGTCCATGCTGAAGCATGCAGACATTTAAACAGGACGATACAGCTTATAAAATCCTATGGAAAGAAAGCCGGAGTAGCCCTTAATCCTTCAACTCCTATTGAAATGATAAAATATGACCTGAATAATATTGACATGGTTCTTATTATGACTGTAAATCCTGGATTTGGAGGTCAGAAATTTATAGAAGATATGACAGATAAAATCAGGGAACTTAGGAATATTAATAAGGAAATCGATATTGAGGTAGATGGCGGAATAAATGAAGAAACTTCAAAAAAAGTTAAGGAAGCCGGAGCTAATGTCCTAGTTGCAGGTTCATATGTTTTCAATGGAAATTACAAAGAGAAAATAGAATCTTTAAAATAAGAAATAATTAAAAACTAAATACAATCAGGAGGAAATAGAATTATGTATTCAAAAATTGAAGCATTACTTGACGAATTTTATAAAACATACTACAAAATCGAAGAAATAAATCTAAGTCAGGTTATTAAATGTCTGACTACTACCGAACTACATGTTATTGAAGCTATTGGAGAACAGTCCCTTACTATGAATGAGCTTTCAGAAAAACTTGGAATCACTATGGGGACTGCTTCAGTTGCTGTAAATAAGCTTACTGATAAATATTTTATTGAGAGAAACCGTTCTGAAGATGACAGGAGAAAAGTCTTTGTACAGCTTTCAAAGAAAGGGCTTCTGGCTTATAAGTATCATGGAAATTTTCATTCAAATATTCTGGAAAAAGTAACTTCCCAGATACCAAAAGAGAAAATGGATACTTTCCTCGAAGTCTTTCAGACTATAGTAAATAACCTTAATAAAGTTAAGAAAGATATTCAGCCTGAATCTATATTAAGCTTTGAAAAGGGTGATATTGTACAAGTTTCTTCAATAAAAGGAAGTCCAGCAATAAGAAAATATTTAAATGAGAAAGGGATTGTCATCAAATCCCTGATTAAAATAATTGATATTAATAAACACATTATCATGCTTCTTGTTGACGGAGATGAAAAAGTTATCAGCATTGATGATGCTACTGACATAATGGTAACAAGAAATTATGTATAAAAACTATAAAATTTAAGGAGAAACTGCACATGCTTTACATTGATGGTATAGGACTGTCATTTTTAATCAGGGAAATCAAAGAAAAAATTATTAATTTTAAACTGACAAAGATATATCAGTACGACCGTTCCTCCTTCTCCTTCTTTTTTGGAAAAAGAAATCTGATGTTTCAGGTTAAGGACAATTCTACTGTATTCTATCTGAAGGAGGAAAAGGATTTAAATACAGACTTTCAGTCAAGATTTCTTCTTTCTTTAAAGAAATATCTCCTGAATTCCATTTTAATCAATATTAGACAGGAAGGATTTGACAGGATAGTTTATTTTGATTTTGAAAAGATAAATCAGTTTGGAGATATTGAGAAATACTCTCTTATTATGGAAATTATGGGAAAGTCAAGTAACATATTCCTGACTTCTTCAGGAAAAATACTGACTGCCCTTTACTTTTCCTCTATTGATGAAGGAACACGTGCTATTATGACAGGGATGGAATATTCCATTCCATTTGAAAATAAAAAAATATCTCCTCTATATCTAGATAAAGAGAACTTTCCCTTTCCTTCTCCTGAAGAATTTATCAGCTGCGTAGAAGGGGCAGGAAAGGTCTTTGGAGCACAATGTTACAGTAATTATGATATTTACAGAGGATATTTAAAGAATTACCGTCCTGTACTGTATGAAATTGAAAATAAAGGTAAAATTCAGAAAATATTGACTTACAATGAATTTCCTGAATTTTCTGAAAAAGCTTCCTCAAGGAAGTTTTTTGATACTTTAAATGAAGGGCTAGATGTATATTTTAAGACCACCATTACTTCAAACCTGGTTAATGAAAAGAAAAGAAGCTTATTAAAGTATACCGAAGCCCAGATAAAGAAACTGGAGAAAATTTTAAAAAATATTGATATTGACCTTAAGAAAAACCAGAACTTTGAATCTCATAAGGAAACTGGTGATATTCTTGCTGCCAATATGCACCTTTTAAAATATGGAATGACTTCCATAGAAGTATTTGATTTTTATAATAACTGTAATATGACTGTCCCTCTTGATCCCCAATTATCCCCAAATGATAATCTGAATTTCTACTACAATAGATACAATAAGGGTAAACGGACTGTCATAGCTCTTAATTCAAGACTTGAAGATATAAAAAACGATATCCGTTATTTTGAAGAAGTTAAACTTTTCATTGAAAAGGAAAAGGATTTCATCGGTATAGAAGAAATTGAAAATGAATTAAAAATAAGCAGTAAGAATAAAATAAAGCTTAACAGGAGTAAGAAAAGGGATCTTCTTTCCTTTGAATATGATGGATTCAAAATATTTGTCGGAAGAAATAACAGGGAAAATGAAGAAATTACCTTTTCAAAAGGAAGTTCAGGAGATATATGGCTTCACGTAAAAGACATCCCTGGAAGCCATGTCCTAATCATAAGGGAAAACCGTCCTCCTAGTGAAGAAGTTATTGTTTATGCTGCAAAGCTTGCAGGTGAATACTCTAAAGCAAATAAAGGTGACAAGGTAACAGTAGATTATTGTGAAAAAAAGTTTGTAAAGAAAATTAAGAATTCTAAACCTGGAAATGTTACTTATACAAACTTCAATTCAGTTAATGTTACTATATAACTTATATATAAGTTAATTTATTTAATTTATTGACAAATATTCAAAACTGTTGTAAAATTATCTTGAACAAATATTTTAGGAGGATATATAAATGGCAAGTAAAACAGTTGTTATGACAAACCCTACAGGACTACATACAAGACCAGGTGGTGTATTTGTAGCTAAGGCAAAAGAATTTGAAAGTGACGTTTTTGTAGAAAATGACGGAAAAAAAGTAAATGGGAAGTCATTATTAAAATTATTATCAATTGGAATCAAAAATGGTTCTGAAGTCACTGTTCATGCAGAAGGGGCAGATGCTGAGCAAGCAGTTGAAGTTTTAGGAGAACTATTAGCAACTATTAGAGACTAAGATTTTTATCCGCTTTAATATTAATAATATAATAAAAAGGAGGCCAGTACTTTACCTAGCCTCTTTTTCTTATTAAACCCCCGTTTAATGAGTTCTTTTTTCCCCCTGTCTATTTTTCTTTCCTCTTCTTTAATGATGCCTTTATCCAGCCTGTAAAAAGTGGATGAGGTTTTATTGGTCTGCTTTTGAATTCAGGATGATACTGGCATGCCACAAAATAAGGATGATCTTTTATTTCAACTACCTCTACATAATTCCCGTCAGGAGAAAGACCTGAAATATCCATTCCTGCCGCTTCAAAACTATCCCTGTATTTATTATTGAATTCATATCTATGACGATGTCTTTCATTTACAGAAGTCTTTCCGTAAACTGATGCTGCGATACTGTCATCTTTAAGGATGCAAGGATATGAACCTAACCTCATTGTACCTCCTAAATATTCCAGTCCTTCCTGTTCCTCCATCAGACTTATTACTGGATAACTAGTATCCTTTGAAAATTCTGTTGAATCTGCATCCTTATGATTCAGCACATTACGTGCAAATTCTATACATGCCACCTGCATACCTAGACAGATTCCAAAAAATGGTATCTTATTTTCTCTTGCATATCTTACTGCTTCTATCTTTCCTTCTACCCCTCTGTCTCCAAATCCTCCCGGAACTAGGATTCCATCGTAGCTTGACAATTTCTCTATATCAAACTCTCCTGCCTTCAGATAGTCAATCTCAACTTTTGTATCCAGATTAAAACCTGCATGTTCTATTGATTCAGTTATACTTATGTAGGCATCCTTCAATTCCACATACTTTCCTACAACAGCTACCTTTATGAGTTTTTTAGGGTTTTTAAATTTTTCTACCATCTTATTCCATTCTATCAAGGCAGGTTTCTTATTTTCTATCTTGAAATGTTTACATATTACATCAGCAAGTCCCAGTCTTTCCATTGTTAAAGGAATCTCATAGAGAATTTCTGCATCAAGTGACTCAATTACTGCTTCTTCATCTATATCACAGAATATTGATATCTTCTTTTTTATATTCTGGTCTACAGGATGTTCACTTCTTACTACTATTATATCTGGAGAAATCCCCAGTCCTTGAAGCATCTTAACACTGTGCTGTGTAGGTTTTGTCTTTAATTCTCCGGCAGCTTTCAGATACGGGAGAAGGGTTACATGTATATAGGCAATATTTTCCCTTCCTACTTCCCTCTTCAGCTGCCTTATTGCTTCTATGAAAGGATCACTTTCTATATCTCCTATAGTACCTCCTATTTCTGTAATAACTATATCTGAACTGCTTTCTTCAGCTGCTTTCATTATATTGTATTTTATTTCATCTGTTACATGAGGTACAGTCTGTACTGTTCCGCCTAAAAATTCTCCTTTTCTCTCCATAGAAATTATTTTAGACATAATTTTTCCTGTTGTCAGGTTATTATATTTAGTAAGATCCTCATTGATAAATCTTTCATAATGCCCAAGATCCAGATCTGTTTCTGCACCGTCTTCCGTTACGAAGACTTCTCCATGCTGGTATGGACTCATAGTTCCTGGATCTACATTTATATATGGATCAAATTTCTGGATAGTAACCCTATACCCTCTTTCCTTCAGCAGTCTTCCAAGGGAAGATGCCACAATCCCTTTACCTAATGAAGATACTACTCCGCCTGTGACAAAAATGTACTTTGTTTTGTCAATCTTTACTCTCATTTTTTCCTCCTAATATTACTTATTTATATCACTTATTTTATCCATTTTTAAAACAAAATTTTATTTTTAACTTCATGTATCTTAAATTATATTTTCAGGTCTGTAATTACTTGCTATTTTTCATTATCATTACCGGATTTATTTAAATAAAAAAGATGAAAAAAAAAATTTTCATCCCTTTAAAGATTCACTTTTATTATATTCCAAATTTCAAGGGGATGTGTCTAAAATGAAACAGCCCCTCAAAATTCTATTTTTTTAATTTTTTATTCTTACTGTCTTATTAAATTATTTTCTAGGAGTTCCTTTTTTATATGCTCCTTCTGAACCAAATACAGTCTGGATTTTTTCTTTATAGTATTCTTTCATATAATTTTTTGCAGGTCCTAAATATTTTCTAGGATCAAATTCTCCCGGCTTTTTATTGAATACTTCTCTTATTCCTGCTGTAAATGCAAGTCTTCCATCTGTATCAACATTTATTTTAGCAACTGCTGATTTAGAAGCCAGTCTTAACTGCTCATCAGGTATTCCTATTGCATCAGCAAGCTGTCCTCCAAATTCTATAATCATTTTTACAAATTTTTGAGGCACTCCTGAAGATCCGTGTAATACTATAGGGAATCCAGGTATTCTCTTTTCTATTTCAGCTAAAATATCCAATCTTAATTTTGGATCATCTCCAGGTTTGAATTTATGAGCTCCGTGAGAAGTTCCTATTGCTATTGCAAGAGAATCTACCCCTGTCTTACTTACAAATTCTTCAACTTCATCAGGCTGTGTATAGATATGACTTTCAGCCACTACATCATCTTCCACTCCTGCAAGTACTCCTAATTCTGCTTCAACTGTTACATCATGCTGATGAGCAAAGTCAGCTACTTCTTTAGATTCCTTTATATTTTCTTCAAACGGATGATGTGAAGCATCTATCATAACTGAAGAAAATCCGTATTCTATACAGTCCTTAGCTACTTCAAAGCTTGGTCCATGATCCAGGTGAAGTGCTACTGGTATATCTGATCCTGAAGCTTTTACATATTCTGTTGCTGCTTTAGCAAGCCAAGGTAACATTTCCTTTCCTATATAATCTCTTGCCCCTGTCGATACTTGAAGTATTACTGGCGACCCCGTTTCTACACAAGCTTCAATAATTCCTTGCAGCTGCTCCATATTGTTAAAATTGAAAGCAGGCACTGAATACCCCTCTTTGTTTGCTTTTGCAAACATTTCTTTTGTGTTGCTTAAACCTAAATCTTTAAAATGATATTTCATTTCAGCCTCCTAATATATAATTTAATAATCATTTCATCTGCTTTACTATATATTATCAAATTTTAAGACAAAAATCAACCTGTATAATCATATTTTCCAAAATAACTTATATCTGATTTATATTTATCTACCTTATCCTATTTTCTTCTATAAGATTTTCTACCGTTCCTTTCCTGAGGACATTCTTATCTGTAAATCCTGGTATCCCACTTACTTTTCCTCTATTTGAAACCTGCCATATTACCCATCTGTCATTTTCCTCAAGTTCAGGTATGAATTTAATATCTCTTATCCATAGCTTATTATTGGGAAATTCTCCCTTTATGTAGGCATTATAAGTATGATATGTCACATATATTATAACCCTTTTCTTGTAATGGGCTTCCAGTTTCATTATCATATCCCCCAGTTCCTTTAGAACGAGTTTTTTTGGATACTTCACAGGTATCTCCAGATCAATTACAGGCGGCAATGTCTTTTCTGAATAAGGAACTTTACTTATATAGTAATCTGCCTGAGCATCTCCACTGCTTAACATGGAAAAAAAATGGTATGCTCCCACAGTAAATCCATTTAACCTTGCATTATTCCAGTTGTAGAAAAAATCTGTATCCAGAAAATCTTTTCCCTCGGTGGCTTTCATTATTACAAATTTATATTTCTTATCCACTTTTTTCCAGTTTATCCTTATCTGATGGTGGGAAACATCTAGACCTTCCGTTTTATATCCCGCTATTTTAGCCACTATGTCATTATGATACACATATCCTGATAATTCTAGATAAACAATCCCTATACCGAAAATTATGAGAAAAACTAAATTCCTAAAAAAATGTTTCATCTTAATCCTCTTTTCACTATTGTGAGTTTTATTTTTCCATCAACTGCCCGGATGTTACTTTATAACCGTCAATCCTCCCATATAAGGAACTAAAACATCAGGAACCTTTATACTTCCATCTTCCTGCTGATAGTTTTCCATTATTGCAAGAAGCGTTCTTCCTACTGCAAGTCCTGAACCATTCAGCGTATGTACAAACTGGCTTTTTCCTGTTTCCTTGACCCTGTATTTTATCATTGCCCTTTTAGCCTGAAAATCTTCAGTATTTGAACAGGATGAAATCTCCCTGTACTTATTCTGGCTAGGAACCCATACTTCCAGGTCATATGTCTTAGCAGCACTGAATCCTATATCTCCACTGCATAATGCCAGTACCCTGTAAGGCAGTCCCAGTTTCTGTAATATCTTTTCCGCATTTTCTACCATCTTTTCCAGTTCATCATAAGAGTCTGATGGTTTTACTATTTTTACCATTTCTACTTTATTAAACTGATGCTGTCTTATAAGTCCTTTCAGGTCTCTTCCTCCTGAACCTGCTTCCTGTCTGAAACATGCTGTAAATCCACAGTAATATTTAGGAAGTTCATCTTCATCCAGTATTTCTCCGTTATGGAGATTTGTAAGTGTTACTTCTGCCGTAGGAATTAAAAATAATTCTTCCCCTTCAATTTTATACATGTCTTCAGAAAATTTTGGAAGCTGTCCTGTCCCAGTCATTATTTCTCTTTTAGCCAGCTGCGGAGTAAGTATTTCACTATATCCGTGTTCAGAAGTATGAGTATCCAGCATGAAATTTATTAACGCCCTTTCTAGTCTTGCAGCTGCATTCTTATATACTGTAAATCTTGATCCGCTCAGTTTTGAACCTCTTTCAAAATCCAGAATATCTAATGCTGTCCCCAGTTCATCATGGGACTTCACTTCAAAATCAAATTTCTTCGGTTCCCCCCATTTTCTTATTTCTACATTCTCTTCCTCATCTGAACCTACAGGTGTTGTATCATGAAGCCTGTTTGGTATTGTATACATCATGGAAAGCTGTTTTTCATCTATTTCTGCCACTTTCTGATCTAGTTCCTTTATTTTTCCGCTTACTCCCTGCATCTTTTCAAGAAGTTCAGAAGCATCTTTTCCTTCCTTCTTGTACTTACCTATTAAAGTACTTGATTCATTTCTTTCCTTCTTAAGCAGTTCCACTTCCTGGAGAACAGTCCTTCTTTCTTCATCCAGTTTCAGCAGTTCATCTAAATTAAAGTCGCTGTTCCTATTTTTCAGATCATTCCTGACTTTCTCTGTATTCTCCCTTATATATCTCATTTCCAGCATATCTTTAATATTCTCCTTTCTAAAATTTACTCTCTTTAATATAGTTAAACAGTTTTTTTCTGCTTTCTGATAGTTTATTATACCCGTCATTTACGTTAATTTCAAATTTTATTTTCTTTATATTTTTCAAATTATATTTTTTCATAATTCTATCATATTTTTCTAGATATATCATCATATAAAGCAAGTCTGCTCTATTTTCCTTAAAATACTCTATGGAGCTACTATTATTGAAGTCTATGAATTCATAATCTGATTTTACAAAATAATAAATCAGATTTTTTACTATTTCATCAGTATACTCACTGTATCTATTCTGGACAGTTCCATTTTCCTGAAAGAAATCCTCTATTATTTCTTCTGTAAAAAAGGTTTTTATCAGTTTCCCTGAATCAGCTGACAGGAATGAAAGATTGTACATTATCCTGAAAAAGCTATGGACATTTCTATGGAGAAGCTCATTCCCCAGCTTTAAGGCATGACTTTCATTCTTATTTATCAATGCCCTTCTAAAGCCGTCTTCCAGCCTATCCCCCTCAACTTTGGACATCCTTGCTATCCGTCTATCCTTCTCCCTATATGTCTCCAGAAATTCATTCTTTATAATTCCTTCTATTTCATCATCTGCCCTTTTATAATATATATATGCCAGTTCCAAAATAAAAGAAGGTTCTTTTTTTATAATTTCAAAATCTTCATTTACTGTAAAATATTTCCTCTTAGAAAAGCAGTTCTTATATTTCATAATGAATTTCAGATATGTTGAAGAATCAGAAAAAATATCTTTTCCAAAAGCTTCTTTTTTTTCTTCCAATAAAACGACCTCCTCCTAAAAATATGTTTTATAATATACATTTTACTATTTTTCATCAATTATTTCAAATCCCATTTTTAATATTAAAAGCTTCCTGTTCTTCTTATCTAGCTTAACTATATCTTTTTCTGTCGTGACAATATATTCATATTCTTCACCGTCACTATATATCTGATCTATTTCATCACTGCTGTAGGAATGATGGTCACTGAACTTAATTTCTCCAATTTCAGAAGGTTCCATTTTATTTATAGTTTCATAAAATATCTTAGGATTGGCAATTGATGAAAATATTAAGATTTTCCTGTTTTTTATAATTTCTTTAGAAAATTCCTCACCTTCACAGTTATAGAATCCTTTTTCTACAAAAACAGCCGTGAACAGAGGCTTATTGTATTCCTTTAGACGATTTTTAATTGCTTCAAGCTCTTTTTTATCCACATAGTTGCTTTTCGTTATAATTATCTCATCTGCCCTGTTAAGGGATGACAGCGGTTCCCTCAGCCTTCCTTCCGGAAGATATTTCTCTCCACCAAAGGGATTTGTACTGTCAATTAATATAATATTCTTATCCTTCATGAGTTTTCTATGCTGAAATCCGTCATCCATAATAATTGTGTCAACTTTACACACATCCCTGAGATATATTGCCCCTTTATACCTGTCTTTTGATACGAGGACCGGTATTCCCAGATTTAACGCATGTAGAAAAGCTTCATCACCAGATTCTGAAACTGTTGCAAGTATTTCCTTATCATCTCTTACAAGCAGGAGGTCTTCCTTTCTTTTTCCCTTATAACCTCTACTTAATATTCCTACCCGCTTCCCCTCCATTCCATATTTTTTTGCAAAATACTGGACAGCCGGTGTCTTTCCTGTACCACCTGCAACAATGTTCCCTATGCATATTATATCTATATTTTCCACTTTCTTTTCTTTTAATATATTTAAATCATACAGCCTGTTCCTTAAAAAAATAACAAGGCCATAAAGTGCTGACAATATTTTCATTTATTCCCCCTGATTTTCCACTATCTTCTTATAAATTTCTTCAAGCCTTCTGAACCTATTTTTAATTCCTGACTTGGAAATAGACATAATATCTGCCAGTTCCTGGAGGGAAGCTTCTTCATTGTCCAGTCTTGCCTCTGCTGTCTCCCTCAGTACTTCAGATAAGTCTTCCAGTCCCATTTCCCTTTCTATTGCATTTATCATTTTTATCTGTTTTTCTGCTGCTGACAGTTTCTTTGTCTCATTTGCAATTTCCCAGTTCATATTCCTGTTTATTTTATTTCTTATTTCCTTATTTATTGTTATTTCTTCAAATTCAAAGAAGGAAGTCACTCCTCCTATAAGAAATATAATATCTAGAATATCTTCCGAATTTCTTAAATATACGAGATTTTTGTTCTTTTTATCTGTCTGGAACACCCTTTTCCCCATTTTCTTAAATAAATAATATAAGAAAGTGGCAGAATCTTCCGTATCAATGAAAAAATCCAATGCATATCCCTTTTCCGGAGATTTGATGTAACCACAGCTGAGAAAGAATCCTCTGACAATTCCTGAGAGCTGATTTTCTGTTTTTTCTATAAGAAAATTTTTATAAGAATACATCTTTCGTATAAATTCATTATACTCATCCTTTTTTTCTTCAGTTACAGATATAATTATTTCGTATACTTTATGCGTCCCAAGTTTCCTGCTAATAAGATATTTCAGCTGGATATCCAGCTCAACTGTCTTTTTCAGGTTTGAATAGACTCTTTTAGCTAAAGAAATATTTTCTGTGCTAAAATGTATACCTTTTTCAGATATTGCATTTTTCCCATTAAAAATGCCAAAAAGTTCTGCATAAATCTCTTCTCTGTCATTAATTTCCTTAATCAGAATTTCTCTTTTTAAATCTACCGAATAAGACATTTCCTCTCCCTGCTGAAGCATAAAACTGTCAGGAAATATTCCTTATACAGACCGATTCCGCTACTTATATGCTAATTAATAGCTCTCCTTTGTATAAGGAGCTCCTGACCTGTCGTAATATTTCCATGATCCAGTTTTTCTTCCATCCTTTATTTTTCCTTCAAAACTCAGACTTCCATCTCTGTAATATCCTTTTATTGTACCGTCCCTGTCATCCATATCCCCTTCATAAAATACGTTTCCATTATCATAATAGACTTTTATTTCCCCTTTCATTATGTCGTTCCTGTAATTTGTTACTGACTTTTTCTGACCGCTCTGATACCATTCTGTAAATACTCCTTCCTTTAATCCGTCAGCATATGTTCCTGAAAGTTTCTTCCTTCCTGATTCATAATAATTTTCCCAGACACCGTCTTTCTTACCATTCCTATAATTTCCAACTGTTTCTTCCACACCCGTCTTTGCATAATAATTTATATACTTTCCATTTAACCTGTCATTTTTATAAGTATATTTCTTCCATAGCTTACCGTTTTCAAGATAAATCAGCCATTCTCCTTCCCTTTCTCCATTTACATACTTTCCTGTTGTGAAAACAGTCCCATTGGAATAATATTCGTTATAATTTCCATTAATAAGACCCTTTTTTAAGTTTACAACTAAAGTTCTTCCTCCCTTTTCTCTAATTCTATATTCTCCCGAGCCAGTTATTTCACTTGCTATATTCCCTGATCTTCTTACTTCCGAACTTTCAATGCTTCCTCTGTCATAGTCTATCAGTTCTATTTTCCCTCTATTTATCCTATAACTGTCAGTAGATACATTCTTACCGCTTATAGCTAATGACAATAGGAACATCATCACTATTATTATATTTCCTGTCTTTTTCATAGTTTTAAAGTCTCCTTATTTTTATTATTTCTTTATATTATATCAGATTTTTCTTCCTTTTTAAATGGTAGGAAATTTTAATTTTTATTCATTTATGAAATATATCATTTCTTATTTTATTTTTATGTTTTTAAAAAATTATTGATTTTTTATCGTACTTTATTGTATAAAATATAATAGAAATTATTTATATGACTTTTAGTATTTTAAATAATGACATATCAATTTTAGAAAGGAAAGAAGTTATGGTTAAAGAGACATTGAACCCCTTTGAAATTGCTCAAAAACAGGTGAAGACAGCTTGTGAACAGCTAAATGCTGAACCCGCTGTTTATGAAATCCTAAAAAATCCTATGAATGTACTGGAGGTTTCCTTTCCTGTTAAATTAGATGACGGGACTATAAAAACCTTTACAGGATACAGATCTCAGCACAATAATGCAATAGGACCTTTTAAAGGAGGAATCAGGTTCCATCCTGATGTTACCAGGGATGAAGTTAAGGCGTTGTCTACATGGATGACTTTTAAATGTTCAGTGGCAGGTATACCTTATGGTGGAGGAAAAGGTGGAATTCCTATAGATCCTAAAGACTATTCAGTTGCTGAGCTTGAAAGAATATCAAGAGGATATATAAAAGCTATTTCTCCATTAATCGGAGAAAAGGTTGATATACCTGCTCCTGATGTAAATACAAATGGACAGATAATGTCATGGATGGTTGATGAGTATGAAAAAATCACTGGTCATTCAGCAAAAGGAGTATTGACAGGAAAACCTCTAGAATTTGGTGGTTCCCTTGCCCGTACTGAAGCTACAGGATACGGAGTCAGCCTGGCAGCTAAACTGGCATTAGAAAAACTGGGGATTGACATTAAAGGATCCACATTTGCTGTACAGGGATTTGGAAATGTCGGATACTATACTGCGTATTATGCATATAAATGCGGGGCAAAGATAGTAGCTATTTCAGATATCAATGGTGCTGTATACAATGAAGATGGACTGGATATGGAAAAAATTATTAAAGAAATGGAGTCTAGAAGTTTTGTTATTAATGATTCATATGGAAAGCTAATTACAAATCAGGAAATTCTCGAACTGAATGTCGATGTCCTTGCACCTTGTGCCTTAGAAAATCAGATTACTACTGAAAATGCAGACAGGATAAAGGCAAAAGTAATTTCAGAAGGAGCTAACGGACCTACTACTCCAGAAGCAGAAGAAATACTTGTTAAAAAAGGAATTACAATTATTCCTGACATACTTGCAAACTCAGGTGGAGTCGTAGTTTCTTATTTTGAATGGGTTCAGAACCTTCAAGGATATTACTGGAGTTTTGAAGAAGTTCAGGAAAAGGAGAAAATCCTTCTGACAAATGCCTTCAATGATGTATGGGATTTATCAAAGGAACATAATGTAAACTTAAGGACTGCATCCTACATGATAAGCATTAAGAGAATTGCAGCTGCAATGAAATTAAGAGGATGGTATTAAACTGTCTTTATACTGTTAAACAGGGGATAACTGCCATATGAAAGGCAGTTCCCCGTTTTTATATTTTAAGGAAAAGGAAGTGACTATTATGAAAACTTTATTCGTTGCCATTTTAAATTACAAGAAGCCTTTAGCTGAAGTAGACAAAAAGAGGGAAGAACATCTGAATTTTATTAGAAGCTATATTTCTAAAGGAATATTCCTGGCTGCCGGGCGACAGAATCCCCCTGCCGGCGGAACAGTCATTGCCCATAAAATAACGAAAGAAATCCTTGAAAATATACTGAAAGAGGATCCTTACTATATTAACGGTCTTGCAGACCACACTATTATAGAATTTAACGCCGGTCTTTTTTCTGATGGACTTGATGCATATCTGGATAACATGAATCCCGACATTTAAAATTAAATATGACATCCAGTAAATGTTCTATAAGTACGTTTATTGATTTTACTGATTTAACTTCTATTGACTTAAATAATTATTTTATTATATAATGACTTGTAAAAGAAGATCCAGAACTAAATTATCTATATTTATAATCTTCTGAAGTTTTAAAATCTACCATAGAAAGAGGGTAATTTATGGAAAATGCTATGAAGCTTTTCGGCGAAAACGTCTTTACGGAAAGTAATCTGAAAAAAAGAGTCCCAAAGGAAGTATTTAAGGAATTCCAGGCATCCCAGCTTGGAAAAGCTGAGCTTTCAAAATCTTCTGCTGAAGTTATTGCCAATGCTTTAAAAGACTGGGCTACCAAAAGGGGAGCTACACATTACTGCCACTGGTTTCAGCCCTTAACCGACCTGACAGCTGAAAAACATGATTCCTTTCTGGAACCAACAGGAGACAAGGATGTCATCTATAAATTTTCAGGAAGCAGCTTAATAAAAGGGGAGTCTGATGCCTCATCTTTCCCCAACGGAGGTCTGAGAAGTACATTTGAAGCTAGGGGATATACTGTATGGGATACCAGTTCTCCACCATTTATAAGAGAAAATAAGAACGGGGTTACCTTATATATTCCTACTGCCTTTATTTCTTTTACAGGGGAAGCTCTCGACAAGAAAGTACCTCTCCTGAGATCCATGAAGGCAATAGAAAAAGAAGCATTAAGAGTCTTAAGAGCACTTGGAAACACTACTTCAGAATATGTTTTTAATACTTTGGGAGTAGAACAGGAATATTTCCTTGTAAATAAGGAGCTTTTTGAAGCAAGGGAAGACCTTCTCCTTACCGGTAGGACATTGTTTGGTGCTCCTGCCCCGAAAGGACAGGAACTGAATGATCATTATTATGGTAAAATAAAGGAAAAGATTATTAATTTCATGAGTGATGTAGATGTCGAATTATGGAAATTGGGGATTCCATCAAAAACACGGCACAACGAGGTAGCTCCTAATCAGTTTGAAGTAGCTCCCCTCTTTTCAAGAGCCAACCTTGCTTCAGATCAGAATCAGATTATAATGGAAACTATTGAAAAGACAGCACTCAGACATAATCTGGTAGCACTGCTTCACGAAAAACCGTTTGAAGGAGTTAACGGTTCAGGGAAGCACAATAACTGGTCATTAGGAACTGATGACGGTAAAAATCTTTTCAGTCCAGGAAAAGATCCGAAATCTAACAAACAGTTCTTAATATTTATTTCTGCAGTCATAGAAGCTGTTGACAGATATTACCCGCTATTAAGAGCTGTTACTGCTACTGCTACAAATGACCACAGATTAGGTGGACATGAAGCCCCACCGGCAATTATTTCTGTTTTTCTAGGTGATGAACTGACTACTATTCTGGAAAACATTGCCTTAAACAAACAGTCTCCTGTAGCAGCTGCATCTAAACTGAATTTAGGTCTGGGGGTCCTTCCCGTATTAAATACTGATGCCGGAGATAGAAACCGTACTTCTCCTTTTGCATTTACCGGAAATAAATTTGAATTCAGGATGCCAGGTTCCAGCTCAACTCCAGCTACTGCTGCCGCCGCCCTTAATTCTATAGTCGCAAAGGTACTTAAGGAATATGCTGATAAGCTGGAAGTATCTTCTGATATTGACGGAACCATATCAGAAATTATTACCAAGACTTATAAGGAACATAACCGTATTATTTTTAACGGAAACGGATACAGTAAGGAATGGGCTGAAGAAGCAGAAAAAAGAGGGCTTACAAGTGAAGTTTCTTCAAATCTGGCTTTACGGGCTCTAATCAATCCTGAAATAGTCAGCGTACTGGAAGAAGTCGGAATGCTTACAAAACAGGAGTCAATTGCCCGTTACAATGCCTATGCTGAAAGGTATGTGACTCACCTGATTATTGAAGCAAAGACATTAATAGATATTGCTAACAAACATATCCTGCCTGCAGGTATAAAATATTCCAACCTTCTGGCAAAGAATATTTCCATAACTGAAAGATACGGTAAAGAACTTGTAGAGGAACAGGAAGAGCTTCTAAGAAATATTTTAACCTTTATTTCTTCTATTAGAAAAGAAATAAAGAAGATAGAAAAGGATATAAATGATATTAAAGCAGAAAGTGATTTAGGCATACAGACTGACCTAGCTCAGGAAAAGCTCGTTTCAGGCTTAAAATCTTTAAGGAAGCCTTGTGACGATCTTGAAAGAGTTGTAGATTATTCCATCTGGCCTTTACCTAGCTATAAAGCTTTATTATTTAAATTATAATATTATAAATGATATTCAGGGAAGCATAATTTTATATGTTAAAAGAAAATTATGAAAACAGTCTATTTCTGTTTAATCAGTAATCTTTCTTTAAAAATACAGAAACCTTCTGAGAAATTTTTTCAATTTTTTCAGAAGGTTTATTTTATCTTTATTATCTGTATCTTTAATCTTTATGTCTTTCATTTAACCATTTTACCATTGCAGGATCCCTGTGTGAAAAGAATAGGCTTTCCTTAGTATCCAGTTCAGCTATTTTTCCCATATCTTCGTTACTTAGCTGAAAATCAAATACATCTATATTTTCTGTCATTCTTTCAGGCTTTACTGATTTAGGAATTACTACCACACCTCTCTGTATAAGCCATCTCAATACTACCTGTGCAACCGATTTACTATATTTCTTACCTATTTCAGTTAATATCTCGTTAGTAAACAGTCC
>JBHACQ010000118.1:0-13498 GCA_041854625.1 Leptotrichia sp.
AAAAAGCAATGGTTGAAAGAAACTTAAAAAGAGAAAAGATAGTTGATAAATATGCTGCTAAAAGGGCTGAATTAAAAGCAAGAGCAAAAGCAGGTGATAAACAGGCAATCGAAGAATTATCTAAATTACCAAGGAATGCATCACCTACAAGACTGAGAAACAGATGTCAGATAAACGGAAGACCGAGAGGATACATGAGAGAATTTGGTATTTCAAGAGTAATGTTCAGACAGTTAGCTGGAGAGGGAGTAATCCCTGGAGTTAAAAAATCAAGTTGGTAATTTTGAGAGGAGGAGAAATAAATGCATTTAACAGATCCTATTGCTGATATGCTTACAAGAATAAGAAACGGAAATATGGCAAGACATACTGAAGTTAAGATACCGTTTTCAAAAATAAAAGAAAGCATGGCAAATATATTAAAAAATGAAGGATATATAAGCGGTTACGAATTAAAAGGAGAAGGAAATATAAAAGATATAGTAGTAACTTTAAAATATATGGATGGAGATGCTGTTATTAAAGGACTTAAGAGGATTTCAAAGCCTGGAAGAAGAGTGTATACATCTGTTGAAAACTTACCTAAAGTATTAGGTGGATTAGGTATTGCCATTGTCTCAACACCAAAAGGTGTTATAACAGACAAGGAATGCAGAAAGCATAGCGTTGGTGGAGAAGTTCTCTGCTACGTGTGGTAATTTACGCATTTTATAAAATAGGAGGAGAATCATGTCAAGAATAGGTAAGAAACCTATAACTATACCGGCAGGTGTAGAAATAAAGCAAGATGGTAATGTATTCACTGCTAAAGGACCTAAAGGGGAATTAACTAGAGAATTAAGCAGTGAAATAAAAGTAAATATAAATGGAACAGAAATAACATTTGAAAGACCTAATGACTTACCTAGTATCAGGGCTTTACATGGAACAACTAGGGCAAATGTAAACAACATGGTAACAGGAGTAAGTGAAGGATTCGCAATCAGGCTGGAGCTTGTAGGGGTAGGATATAGAGTACAGGCTAACGGTAAAGGTCTTACTTTGGCTTTAGGATATTCACATCCGGTTGAGATAGAACCTGTTGAAGGAATAACTTTTAAGGTTGAAGGAAACAACAAAATAACAGTTGAAGGAATAGATAAACAATTAGTTGGACAAATTGCTGCAAATATCAGGGCAAAGAGACCACCTGAACCTTATAAAGGAAAAGGAATTAAATATGCCCATGAAACTATAAGAAGAAAAGAAGGTAAGAAAGGATAGGAGGTAGATTTTAATGATTAAGAAGCTTGATAAAAATAATTTAAGAAAAAAGAAACATAAAAGTATAAGAAAAAAAATCAATGGAACTGCTGAAAGACCTAGACTTTCTGTGTATAGAAGTTTGAAAAATATATTTGTTCAAATAATCGATGACACTTCAGGAACAACATTGGTTTCAGCATCAACTAATGAAAAAGATGCAAAAATACAGAATGGAGGAAACCTTGAAGCAGCCAAAAAAGTTGGTGAAGCGATAGCTAAAAAGGCATTAGAAAAAGGGATAGATACAGTAGTATTTGATAGAAGCGGATATATCTACACAGGAAGAGTGAAAGCGTTAGCAGATGCTGCAAGAGAAGCAGGATTAAAATTCTAGAGATAAGGAGGATTTATTTTGGCCAGAGATAGTAAGGAAGTAAAAGCAAATGAATATAAGGAAAGTCTTTTAAGAATAAGCAGAGTCTCTAAAACTGTTAAAGGAGGAAGAAGGATTTCTTTTTCTGTACTGGCAGCAGTTGGAGATGAAAAAGGAAAAGTAGGTATCGGATTAGGAAAAGCTAATGGTGTACCTGATGCAATTAGAAAAGCGGTTGCAAATGCTAAGAAAAACATGATAACAGTATCTTTGAAAGGTGGAACATTACCTCATGACCAGCTAGGAAAATATAATGCAACTTCTGTGTTATTAAAACCTGCTTCAAAAGGTACGGGAGTTATCGCAGGTTCTGCAACAAGGGAATTACTGGAATTAGCAGGAGTTACAGATGTACTTACAAAAATAAGAGGTTCAAAGAACAAGGATAACGTTGCAAGGGCAACATTAGACGGATTAAGACAATTAAGATCGGTTGAAGAAGTAGCAAGATTAAGAGGAAAATCGGTTGAAGAGATTTTAGGATAATAAGGTTAGGAGGTAAAATTAATGTCTAAAGTAAAAGTAACACTTATTAAAGGAATTAATGGAAGAAAGCCTAATCATATTGACACTGTTAAGTCACTTGGTTTAAGAAAAATAAATCAAAGTGTTGTTCATAATAAAACAGCTGATATAGAAGGAAAAATAAAATTAGTTTCTTATTTACTTAAAGTAGAGGAGGTTTAGAATAAATGAATCTTAATGAGTTAAGACCTGCTGAAGGCTCTAAGAGAGATAGAAAAAGAGTAGGAAGAGGTCATGGTACAGGTTGGGGAAAAACAGCCGGAAAAGGACACAATGGTCAGAAACAGAGATCAGGTTCTTATGTGTCACCTATATTTGAAGGTGGACAGATGCCAATAATCAGAAGAGTTCCTAAAAGAGGATTCTCAAATTCACCGTTTAAAAAAGATGTAGTAGTAGTTTCATTATCAGATATCGTTGAAAAATTCAATGATGGAGATGTTGTAAGCTTAGAAACATTAGTAGAAAACGGAATAGTTAAAAATCCTAAGTTTAAAGTTAAGTATTCTGATGAGGCATTAAGAAATTTAAAGGGAAAAAAATTAGTAAAAGAATATTTAGAGAAAAATATTGAATCGTATGTAAAAGAAAAAGACTATACAAGTTTATTGAAAATAATAGGAACTGCTGAAGTTACTAAAAAATTAACTGTTAAAGTACACGGAATTTCTGCTGCAGCTAAGGAATCAGTTGAGAAAGCTGGAGGAAGTATAGAATTACTGGATACTAGATCATATTCAGCTAAAGCAGGAAACAATAAAAATGAAAATGGGGATAAGTAAGATTTACATCTTGCTTTTTCTTCATATATAAGGAGTGGTAAAATTGACTTTAACTGAAGCAATAGTCAGCAGGGTAAAGGCTATATTCAATATACCTGAATTAGAAAAAAAAGTATCATTTACATTAATTATGATAATAGTAGCCAGAGTAGGGATACATATACCTGTTCCTGGAATTAATATGGATCTGTTTAAAGAATTTCAGAATAACGCTATAGCAGGATTCTTTAACCTCTTTTCAGGAGGAGCTGTTGAAAGGGCTTCGATCTTTTCCCTAGGAATAATTCCTTACATTAATGCTTCGATTGTATTTCAGCTTCTAGGAGTGATTTTTCCTAAAATAGATGAAATGCAGAAAGAAGGAGGAAAGGAAAGAGATAAGATTATCCAGTGGACAAGATATGTTACAATCTGTCTTGCAATAGTACAGTCATTTGGAATTTCGGTAGCTTTAATGAACAGTGGAATGGTTATTGAGCCAGGAACAAGATTTATCATAAGCTCTGTAGCATTAATGACAGGAGGTACAGCCTTTCTTATGTGGATTTCTGAAAGGATTTCCATAAGAGGTATTGGAAACGGAACATCAATACTGATATTTTTAAATATTGTATCAGGGCTTCCAGCTGTTCTACACAGTATGTTTACTAGTTTAAGAACAGGAACTGGGATAGTTTTCCTAATACTTTCATTATTGCTCTTTGTAGTGATAATTGTTTTAATGGTAATAGTACAGCTGGCTGAAAGAAGGGTTCCTATCCAATATGCGGGAAAGGGAAGTCTTGGATTCGGTGGAGGACAGAGTGCAGTAGGAAGAAGGACATACTTACCTTTAAAGATAAATATGTCAGGGGTAATGCCTATAATCTTTTCATCTGTACTAATGGTGGCACCTCCTTTCCTGGTTGGATTAATGCCGTCAGGAAAAGCTAAGACTGTATTAACTGCATTGTTTAGACCTGAAGGGGCTCTGTATTTATTACTTTTTGCTTTCTTGATTATAGTATTTTCATTCTTTTACACACTAACAATTGCCTTTGATCCTGATAAAGTAGCAGAAGACCTGAAGCAGAGCGGGGGAACGATACCTACAGTAAGGGCAGGGGCTGAAACAGCAGACTATCTTGAAGGTGTTGCTACAAGAATTACTTTTGGAAGTGCTATTTTTTTAGCAATACTGGGTATATTTCCTAATATATGGTTTGGTTATGTTCTGAATCTTCCGGTGCTGCTGGGAGGTACAAGCTTACTAATCCTTGTGGGGACGGCAGTAGAGCTTTTACAGCAGATAGATTCTTATTTAGCTGTTAAGAAAATGAAAGGTTTTATAAACAGGAAGAAATGATAAATTGAATATAATTAAGTTGAATATAATATAGAAGGCTGTTTTTAGATGAACTGTCTCAAGGTTATAAGAATAATGGATAGATTATTACTTTTGAGCAGTGCTTCTAGCACAGCTTTTTATTTTACCTCCACACATATCATACAGTCTATTTTTCTACATAAATACATATTAAAGAAGATGGAATACCTATATTTCAAGGCTATCCATCTTTTTCTGATATACCGTCTAAAATTCCGTTCAGGATAGAAGGAGCTAATTCCTGAATACTCTTAACAGGTTCAGGATTCAGGCTATATTCTGAAATATTCTTTTCATACAATGTTACATCAATCCATCTGCCAAATTTATACCCTGTATTAGTAAAGCATCCTATCTTCCTGAAATTAAAATATTCATGAAGCTTTTCACTGCTTACATTAGGTGAAGTTACATAGCTGTATATGTTTCTGACATTCTGAAGCTTCAGAATGTCAATAATTACCTTATAAAGACTTCTTCCAAGTCCGTATCCTGTAAACTTCTCCTTTATATAGACAGACAGTTCTACATTCCATTGATATGCAGCCCTTTCATGAAACTTATGGGCATAGGCATAGCCTATTATGTTTCCGTCATATTCGCAGACAATATACGGATACTTTCTGCTTATATCAGATATTCTTCTTCTGAAATCTTCTAAAGAAGGGACTTCGTATTCAAAGGTAATAGATGTATTTTTCACATATGGACTGTAAATTTTTAGCAGGCTTTCCGCGTCGTCTTCAGTGACCATACGGAATATGATTCTTTTATTATCCATATTTCTAAAAATCCTTTCAATTATTTAAAATAATTATAGCATAGAATAGAGGAAGTCTGAAAGATAAAATTACTCATTTTTCTTTAATCTTTATATTATATACTTACTGCAAGATAGAAATAAAAACTTAAACAGATAGGATGGAGATAAAATGAAAAATAAGATTTTAAGTACAGTATTAATGGGAATAGTTATAGTCAGTGCTTTAGGAACAGCCAGTAGTGTAAAAAAGACGAGATATGCATCAGCAAAGACAGTCTCAGTGAAGTCAAATAGGAAATATATCGGAATAAGCAGAGCAAGATCTATAGCTTTGAGCAGGGTTAAAGGGGCAAACAGTTCCCATGTGAGAAAGCTTAAGCTGGATTATGATGACGGAAGGCCTGTATATGAAGGTGAGATACGTTATAACGAATGGGAATATGATTTTGAAATAGATGCAGTAAATGGAAGAATACTAAAATGGGATCAGGATAGGGACTAGTTATTGGGAAAGATGCTGAAGGAAGAATAGAAAATGGAGAACTGAAGAAGGAATATAGGGGAAGTTTCAAGAAGGGGAATAAATAAGTTTTATACTCATATCATATATATAAAGTTATTTGAAGAAAAAAGGGCGGAAATCTGATAACAAGATTTCCGTCTTTTAAATGTAAAGTAAAATGAAGAAAAAATTTCATTGAATATAAAATTTTAAAATGATATAATACTTTGAATTAAATAATATGTTATAGAAAGGAAAATAATGAAGGGAATAGTAAAAAATATAGTAAATTCAGTTATGACTTTTATGATAGGTATTTTAGGACCGAGTGCCGGTAATATAGTAGGGGTATTCCTGATATCTATGCTTCCTATAGTAGAATTAAGAGGAAGCATTCCTGTAGGGTATTCTCTGGGGCTTCCATGGCATGTAAATATGATAGCGTCAATAATTGGAAATATGCTTCCGGTACCTTTTATACTTCTGTTTGTTGTAAAGGCTTTTGAATTTATGAAAAAACATAATATAATGAAGGGACTTGTGGAAAAACTGGAAAAAAGGGCTATGAGTAGAAGTGAGAGCGTTGCTAATAAAGAATTCTGGGGGCTGATGATATTCGTGGCAATACCTCTGCCAGGGACAGGTGCATGGACCGGAGCTTTAATAGCTGCATTATTAAAGCTGGATTTTAAGAAATCGTTTCTGTCAGTCTTTCTTGGAGTACTGGTGGCAGCTACAATTGTAACCCTTGGAGTGTACGGGGTAATAGGCTTCTTCTTTTAACAGTAATAAGTCATTATATAACGATTAAATAAAAAAATCTGGATATAGAACGGGCTGTCCTAAAAGTATTCTGCTTCAGCAGAGCTTCCTACTTTTAACAGCCCGTTTTTTTAATTTATTTCTTCCTGTATTTCTTTAAACAGGCTCATTAATTCAGTAAATGATTTTGAACCAAAGGAATTTATTTTTGATTGTGAAGGAATCTTACAGTTAACTGTATAATAAGCAATCAGAGCTTCTTCTGAAGACATCCCTTTAAGTTCTTTTGCAATAATTTCTCCCATATTAACTAGCTCATCTTCAATTTCATTATATTCTTTCGCGTTATAGTCGATAATACCGTCATCCATAAGGCTTAAAGCAAGAAATCCGGTTCCGATGGCAAAACATTCTTCGTTACTTCCAAAAATTGCCTTTAGTTCCTTTTCATTAAAATATCCAAAGGAACTTATACTGAAAGTTAAAAGCAATAATACTAAAAATTTTTTCATAATACCTCCTAGATTGAATTTAGTAGTGTAAATTTTAAAATAAATATATTTTATTGAATGTATTATACCATTAAATTTAGAAAAAAGAAATTTTTTATTAATCAATTTTTTTGAAATATATTAAAGCCAAATATGAAAGATTATATATATTAGTAGACATAAGAAAAAAAAAGTGGTATAATTAATTACAATTAAATAAGGGAATGTTTTGGTTTCGACAGGATAGGAAGCTTATTATCGGCAGGTAAGCGGGAGCTTTAAAATCCAACTTAAATATAATCGGAAACGATAATTACGCATTAGCTGCCTAAGTAGCAGCTCGTCACTATGGAAAATCGCCATTTTTTCTTTAGCTGACGTCATCTTAATGGCTTACTTGAATGTATGATTATGTCATTTGAGGAAAACTTATAATCTCGCCATCAGACTTTTGTCTGTTTAATATCTGGATGGTTAAAAAGATAAATAGACTAAACTTGTAGATGATAGTAAGAACTTTGTATTTTGGACACGGGTTCGACTCCCGTCATTTCCACCAAGACGTAAATAAGAACTTAATATAAAATTTGATATATGCACAGGCTGTTTAATAGAATTTATGCAGTTGTGCTTATTTTCTTTATACATAGTATAAAATAAATGTACTTTCTGAAAGATTAAAAAAGTGGAGAAGAATAAAAAAATAAAAGCTAAAGAATATGATATTAGCAGAGTCTGCAAAGTTCTGCAAATGATAACTTATGTTAGGAAATGGGGGAAGACAGAATGCTGCATTTTGAAAATGACTATATAGAAGGGGCACATGAGGAGGTGCTGTCGGCACTGATAAGGTCAAACAGGGAAAAGCATCCAGGATACGGAACTGACATATACTGCCGGAAAGCGAAAGAAAAAATAAGGAAACTATGTGGAAAGGATGCCGATGTATTTTTTCTTACAGGAGGGACGCAGACTAACCAGGTTATCATAGCTTCTCTCCTGAAGTCATATGAAGGGGTTGTTTCAGCAGATACAGGTCATATAAATGTTCATGAAGCAGGGGCAATAGAACTGACAGGGCACAAGGTCCTAGCACTTCCGCATCATGAAGGAAAACTGGATCCAGAAGAGCTGAACAGTTTTTTAAAGGACTTTTATGATGACTGTAATCATGAACATATGGTTTTTCCTGGGATGGTATATATCTCTCATCCTACAGAATATGGAACGCTTTATTCAAGGAGTGAGCTGGAGAAGATTTCAGGAATATGCAGGAGATATAATATTCCTCTATTTCTTGATGGTGCGAGGCTAGCTTATGGACTGGCATCTTCGGGAACAGATGTGGAAATAGGAGACATATCAGAGTACTGTGATGTATTTTATATAGGTGGAACTAAGGCAGGTATATTATTTGGAGAAGCTGTCGTCTTTCCAAGAGGGGATGCCCCTAGGCACTTTATGACAATTATGAAACAGCATGGGGGACTGCTTGCAAAGGGACGTCTTCTAGGTGTACAGTTTGATGCACTTTTTACAGATGACCTATATTATGAGATAGGAAGACATGCTATTAAGATGGCGGAACTGCTGAAGGAGGGATTTATTTCCAAAGGATATGAGTTTTATCTGGATTCGCCTACAAATCAGCAGTTTATCATACTGGAAAATGAGAAAATGAAAGAACTTTCTAAAAGTGTAAAGTTCAGCTTCTGGGAAAAATATGATTCAGGGCATACAGTTGTAAGATTCGCAACAAGCTGGTCAACTAAGGAAGAGGATGTGAGAGAGTTGCTTACTCTTCTTTAAATAATCTTTAAAAATTAAGTTTTAGCATAGAAAAAAGTAGGAAAAATTGTTATAATATTTAAAAATCAGTATAATGAACAGGAGGAAATAGAAAATGAAAAAAAATCTTTTAAGAATTCTTATGGTATTAATATTAACAGTCATAATCTTAAGCTGTGGAAAGAAGGATGATACTATAAAGATTGTATTTTTACCTAATGAATCAAACGAGTCATTAAAAAATTCCAGAGAAGAATTTGCTAAAGTTATAGGAAAAGCTACAGGAAAAGAAGTAGAGATAATAACGACTACAGACTATAATATTGCCGTGGAGACTGTTATTTCAGGAAAGGCTCAGATAGCCTATATTGGAGCAGAACTACTATTAAGTGCAAGGGAAAGGAGTAAGGATGTAGAGGCTGTACTTACTAATTCTGGAGCAAGCGGAACTCTGGAAGATGCCTTTTATTACAGTTTCATAGCAGTCCGTGAAGAAGATGCACCTCAGTATAAGTCTGGTGACAGCTATGACCTGAAAAAGATGAAAGGTAAGTCAATAGCTTTTGTTACAAACAGTTCTACTTCAGGGTTTAAAGTTCCGGCGAAGGAAATAGTAAAAGTTTTTGGACTGAAGGATATTGATGAGCTTCAGGAAGGTAAAATATTTTCTAAAATAATGTTTGGAGGATCACATCCGGGAACGCAGGTAAATCTTTTTAAGAAAGATGCAGATATAGCAACTTTTGCCATTCCTAAGGCATTTACTATATATGAGCTTACTTCAGGTGAAGAAAATAGGGCAGGAGCAACATATAAAGTAAAAAAAGGCTCAGTTGCCCCTTTTGGAGAGTTTGCAGGAAGCAGTTTTACTGTAATTAAATCTATCCCTGTCTTTAACGGACCTGTTGTATTTAATGTGAAAACACTGTCTAAAGAGGACCAGGAAAAGATAAAAAAAGCCCTCCTGTCAAAAGAGACAACGGACAATCCTGCAATTTTCAGTGACAAGAAAAGTAAGGTAAGAGGTCTTTTCCTTAAAGAGAATCCTAATGTAGGATTTGTTGAGACTGACTCAAAATGGTATGAACAGATGAAAAATATAAAGTAGGAAACAAAATAAATAATCAGGGAAGCTGTCTATATTTCTATTTACAGGGTATGGGCAGTTTTTTTAGAATAGATTTTACAATGAGATTTCAGTTAGAGGAGTTCTTTTAAGGTAAGGAGTGTACAATAATGTAATTTTTTATTGATAAAAAAAGTTTAAACTGATATTATACATATGAGAAAATAAATCTGTACCGGAATGTTGGGGAAAGGATGTTTTTATGTTGTTAAAGGTGGACAGTATTTCAAAGGTATATCCTAATGGAATACAGGCACTGTCAGGTGTTTCCTTTGAAGTGGACAAGGGGGAATTTGTTTCTGTTATAGGACCGTCAGGGTCGGGAAAGTCAACATTACTGAGAACGATAAACAGGATGATTGATGTAAGTGAAGGAAATATCCGGTTTAAAGGAGAAGGAATAGAAAATCTTAAAGGGAAGGCCATAAACAGGCTAAGGAGACAGATAGGGATGATATTTCAAAGCTATAATCTCGTGGAGAGGCTGACAGTAATAGAAAATGTCCTTCATGGCAGGCTAGGATATAAATCGACATTAAAAGGGATGCTGGGATTGTATACTGAAGATGAGAAAGCTGAGGCATTCAGCATACTCGATAAGGTGGATATGGGAAAATTCGCTTATCAGAGATGCAGTGAATTAAGCGGTGGACAGAAACAGAGAGTAGGAATAGCCAGGGCTCTCATGCAGAATCCTGTACTTCTTTTATGTGATGAGCCGATTGCTTCTCTGGATCCTAAAAGTTCTGAAAAGGTAATGGACTATTTAAGGAAGATAGTTAACGAAATGGGGATAACATGTATTGTAAATTTACATCAGGTTGACATATCTCAGAAATATTCTGACAGGATTATAGGCTTAAATAATGGGAAAAAGATATTTGATGATAAAACTGTAAACTTGACAAAAGAAAAGATAGATGAAATTTATACAGACAAAAAGAATAATAAAGGGGAATAGATGAAAAGAATAATATTGACTGAAAAAGATTTTTTCAGTAAAAGAATACTGTCTAAAATAATGTTCCTATTTTTAATTTTAGTGCTGGGACTTATATCTGGAATAATATCCGGATTTTCTGATATATCGACATTCCTTTCGATTCCGGAAGGAATAATATGGCTTTTTTCAAAATTTATACCATCAGAAAAGACTCTGAGATATCTGCCTAAGATAGTAAAGCCTGCTATAGACACAATTCTGCTGTCAGTAACATCTACACTGATTTCTTCAGGGCTGGCAATGATTATGGCAGTTATAGGTTCTGAAACTACAGGTGTAAGTAAGTCTGCTAAAATGATTGTCAAGGCTATAGCTTCCTTTTTCAGGAATATGCCTCTGGTGGCATGGTCTTTAATACTTCTCTTTTCCTTTAAGCAGAGCCAGCTTACAGGACTACTTGCACTGACTTCTGTAACTTTTGGATATTTGACACGTTCCTTTACAGAAACGATAGACGAGGTTGCAGGAAATGTTATTGAGGCACTGGAAGCGACGGGAGCCACATGGGGTCAGATTATATTCCAGGGGGTCATTCCTTCAGTATCTTCACAGCTTGTATCATGGATCCTATATTATACAGAAAACAGTATCAGGGAAGCAACGCTGGTTGGAATGCTTACAGGAACAGGAATAGGATTTGTATTTAACTTGTATTACAGAAGTTTCAGATATGATGCAGTAGGAATGGTGATACTGGTCGTAGTTATAATTGTAGTATTAATTGAACTTCTGTCAAACAAGATAAGGAAGGAACTGCTATAAAATGTAGGGAGGTCGGGAATGGATGGAATATATGAAAAAAAGCAGGAACAACAAAATAAAGATTAGGAACTTTACAAAAGCAAAAGCTTATTTATTAGGAACTTTGACATTTTTTTGTATAATTGGGGTTTTTACAATATTTACAATAGATACTGGAAATATAGATGTGAAAATAGCTTTACGGGATTTTGGGATAAATATGAAGAAAATATTTCTTCAGCCCAGCCTGTCTGAAAGGCATACCTACCATGAAATTTTCAGGAGTCTGGCAGTAACTCTTGCATTGGCATCAATGACAACACTTATAGGAGGGGGAATAGCCTTATTTCTTTCCTTTTATGCTTCCGAGAATCTTTCAGGAAAGATACCGGTAAAGATTATAAAGGTTGGAGTGTCCTTTATACGGGCAGTTCCGACAATTCTATGGGTAATGATATTTTCTGTTGTCGGCAATATAGGGGTGGAAGCAGCTGTAATAGGAATGTCCTTCCACAGTGTCGCCTATCTTGTGAAAGCATATTCAGAAAGTATAGAGGAAATGGACAGGGGAATGATTGAAGCACTTGAGGCAAGCGGGGCTTCGAAATGGCAGATTATATTCCAGGCTGTACTTCCTTCAACAGTAACATCACTTTTGTCCTGGACGTTTGTAAGATTTGAAATAAACTTTACAAATGCAGTGGTAGTCGGTGCCGCTTCCGGAGCCGGGGGAATTGGATATGAAATGTTTGAAGCAGGAATTATCCATCATGATCTAAGGGAAGTGGGAGTTTTTGTCTATCTTGTACTGATTACGGCAGTAACGCTGGAAATAATATCATATGTATTAAGGACAAAGTATATAAAATTTGCTCATTGATATAATAAAAAGGATGTCTCAGAAACAACTGAAATTTTAAGACATCCTTTTTATATTCTATTTAATAATACCAATCAAGTCCCTTAGGATAAATGGGATAAATAACTGCCCGTCAGCAAAATCCGTAGCTTCATCCTGATTATAGATAAAGATTATAGCATCATCTTCCATATAGAACTTCTGCTTTTTACTTACACCTTCAAATTTTCTCTTCTTTTCATTCAATGTAGTAATACCAAACTGCTTTATCTTGTCATTAACTACAGCAGTTAACCCTGCCTCATAGTTTGGAAGGAATATATCTTTCATGTATAGTCTCTTGCCATCCTTTGCATTGAATGAAATGGCATCGTTATAAATAACAGTTTTATTTCCTTTCTTATCTTTCTTTTCTACATTGAAGAGGACGCTTACAAAGTAGCTGTTATTTCCTGTAACGGAATAAGTTACCTTGTAGACATTATTTTTTGTCTCCTTGAAATCCTGTATGAACTTCTCCATTTCCTTGTTCATTGTAGCAGCTATCTTACTGCTTCCTCTGAATACAGGATATTCGATACGGGAAGTACCGAGAACCTTTGTCCTTGATGTGGAACTTACAGCATCAGGGGAAGTAGATACGAAATTCTGGAATGTAAATGTAGTGTCCTGTTTTTCCTTTTTTGCTGCAGATGTCATGTTAAATATTGACAATGTCAATAAAATCAGTAATAACTTCTTCATTTATAAATCACCTCAAAATTATATTTTGTTTCTCCTGTCTATTATATACTAATTTTTTCAAATAATCAAATTTCTAATTGAAAAATAATATGAAACTGCACATGTGAAATATATATTTTTCGCAACAAAACATTAAATATCATAAATTTAATATATAGAGAAAGCATAACGTCACAGTTAAAATACTTTGAATATTAAAGCATTTATTTGAAATGTGGCATAAATAGAAGATATAAAGATATAAATATAAAAAAATACATACTTTGTATAACAAAATATCTATAACTCAAAATAAATAAGAGAGGCTTCAAAGTCAAATAAATACTTGACTTGAGGTAGTTTTAATTGTATTATTTAAGTATCAATAA
>JBHACQ010000119.1:0-9697 GCA_041854625.1 Leptotrichia sp.
AGCCATCTTTTTCCTATATCCTGTAAATCTGCTGCCCTTTCCCTCAAATAAGGATCATCCAGCTGGGATATCATTTCACAATACTCTTTAATCCCCTCATCCAATGCTTTTGCAGCCGGCATTCCTTCCCCTTTAATCTTTTCCTGAACTTCCATAATCAGATCTTCATCTTCAAGAAGCATAATATGTCCATCAAAAATTGCAGCTTTATCTTCCCCCATCTCTTCCTTTACTTTTTCTCTGATGGCAATTAACTGTGTCTTGGATTTTTTCAATCCCTCTTCCAGTTTTGTCAGCTCTGACTCTATTGTTGAATCTGCAGCCTTCACTTCAGGTATTACTAATTCCTCTTCCGTAAAAAGTAACACTTTTCCTATGGATACTCCTTCTGAAGCTCCAATTCCTGTTAATCTTCTCATATCGTTCTCCTCTATAAATAAATTTTTTATTACTAACTATATTTGATTATAAATCTTAAATTTAATCTAAAGATTTTACGATTGCTTCAACTAGTTCATCAAGAAGCTTTTCATGTTCAGGCTTTAATGCTGATTTTATATCCAGAGGCTCCCCTATAATTTCCATTTTCTTAAATTCTGTTTCCATTATAGTCTTCAATGCAGGTAATGCTCCCGTAGCCCATGTATGGTTCCCTATTAAAGAAACCTTCCTATTTTGGAAATTAAGTGATGACAGTTCATGAAGAAGGGAATCCATTACCAGATACAGTCCTGCATTATAAGTAGGTGCTGCTAATACAAGGTTGCTATATTTCCAAGCTTCTGCAATTATATATGACGGGTGTGTTTTGGATACATCAAAGACTTTTATATCCTTTACACCGTTTTCTGCCAGTTTATTTGCAATACAGTTTATTATATTTTCAGTATTTCCATACATTGAACCATAAGCCAGGACAACTCCACTTTTCTCAGGAGTATATGTACTCCATTTATTATAAAGATCCAGTATGTAGGATATATCCTCCTTTGTCCTCCATATCGGACCATGTAGTGGAACTATCATATTTATCGGAACCCCCGACAGTTTTTTTAGTGCATTCTGAACCTGCAGCCCATATTTCCCTACTATATTAGTATAGTATCTCCTTGCTTCCGAGAGATAATAACCCTCAAAATCAACCTCATCTTTAAATATATTTCCATTTAATGTACCGAAAGTTCCAAAAGCATCTGCTGAAAATAATATTCCTTTAGTTTCCTCATAGGTAACTGTTACTTCTGGCCAATGCACCATAGGAGTTGCTACAAGTTTCAGTCTATGTTCCCCAAGTTCTATAATATCCCCTTCTTTTATTTCATAATAATTTTCAGGAGTAACCCTGTTATAAAACTGCTCAAAAAAAGCAAATGTCTTCTTATTCCCCACTATCTTAAGATTTGGGTATATTGCCAACAAATCCTCGATATTACCACAATGATCAGGTTCCATATGATTAATAACCAGATAGTCCAGCTCTCTCCCCTGCAAAAGATACTTTATATTTTCAATATACTGCTCCCTTATTGAAGCATCTACAGTATCAATTACCGCTGTCTTCTCATCCAGTATAATACTTGAGTTATATGAAACTCCCTTTGGAATAGGAAACATGTTTTCAAATCTCTCAAGTCTCCGGTCATTCCCTCCAATCCAGTAAATCTTATCTGAAATCTGCTGCACACAATGCATTTTACTACCTCCTAATTTTACTCTACTTTAAAATTTCATTTACGGTTTTTCTTTATATTGTCTCTTAACAACTTTACTATTTCCCCTTTACCAAATTCTGTTGCCATATCCATTGGAGTCCCACCTTTATTATCTGCCATCATGGGATCTGCCCCATTATCTAAAAGCAGCTTTACTATATTACTGTTTGATTTAAGAACTGCATCGTGTAATGGTGTCCATCCATCATTTCCGCTTCTGGCATTTACCAGACCTGGATTAGCCTTCAGTAAAATCTCCACAGCTTCCTCGTTTTCATAGTAGCAGGCTGTATGTAATGTCAGTCTGTCAAATACAGGATGTTTTTCATAGATATCTGCTCCATTTTCCATCAAAAGTTTCAGTACTTCATTATTCCTATACTGAATGGCAACAATTATGGGGCTGAAACCGTCACTGTCATGTGAATTGACATCTATCAGCTCAGGTATCGGACTTCTTTCATTAATTACTTCCATTATTTCATTATAATCTGGTCCATATACTTGTCCACTGTCAGGGGCTTTAACATTTTCCATTTTTCTTCTTTCAATGTTAGCCTGGATTGCCAGATGGTTTGATACAAACTTGTTATTATGCCTTTTTATTGCATCATAAAAAATCTTCAGTCTTACATCATTTATCTGTTCTTCCCTTTTTTTTTGAACCATGTCGATAGTTTTTTCACTTATTCCATTGTTCAATATAAGCTTTTCACCATAATGAATAGAAGCCATAATCAAAAAGGCAAAAAAACTGAAAAAACTTATTTTTTTTTGATTCATATTTACACCTCATTAATATAGGATTATTATATCATATGATTTTGAAACTGTAAATATAAAAAAGGAGCTGTCTCAAAAGTATTTTTCTATACATTGTAGAGTTTTTATAATATGTTATAAAATTCCATATGCTCTTCTATATTAAATTACTTTTAAAACAGCCTTTATAATAGCAATATTTACTATTTTTTTATCCTTTTTCAATTTCTGAAAGGACTTCCTCAACATGTCCTTTCACTTTAACTTTTCTCCATTCCTTAACTATATTTCCTTCTTCATCTATTAAAAATGTAGAACGTTCAATTCCAAAATATTTTTTACCAAAATTTATTTTTTCCTTCCAGACACCATATTTCTCACATACATCTCCATTTTCATCACTTAGAAGTAGAAATGGAAGATTATTTTTGTTTTTAAAATTTTCGTGTCTCTTTATACTGTCCTTACTTATTCCAAAAACTGTTGCTCCTTTAGAGCTAAGCAAAGCATAACTGTCCCTGAAGGAACATGCTTCCTCTGTACAGCCTGGGGTACTGTCTTTAGGATAAAAATAAATTATAACTTTTTTACCTCTATAATTGCTTAATGTTATCATTTCCCCATTATCTGCGGGTAATGTAAAATCTATTGCTTTCATATTACCTTCTTTCTAGTGACTTTTCTTACATCTATCTCATAAAAGAGGGAATTTCAATTTTTCTTTCCTCTTTTATTTCCTCTTTTGTAATACCGTCTTCGCTGTCATTGTTCTCATTATCATTATTTTCATTTTTTCCAAGATTTTCACTATCATTATTCTCATTATCAGAAATTTCAATAGTTTCAGATTTATCCATAAAATTCTCATTATTACTTACAGAATTTTTATTTTCTATGTTGAATTCATTATCAGCTTTATTTTCTATATGTTCTCCTAAATTATCCTCAACATTAACTTTTTCATCCTCATTTTCTTTTATGAATACTTCTCCTTCGGACATTCCATTATGAAGTATTTCATTACTTGAATTTTCTGCTATTATATTTTCAGAAGAATTTTCATTAAATTCTGAAGTCTGTCCTTCATACTTTACTTCCTCTTTTATTTCTTCAGTAATTTCTCCTGATACTTCTTCAGAATGTTCAGGCATAGGATTTTCTTTTTCTGCTTCTAATTCTGTTTCCGGTTTAGACTCTGGAATGATTTCATTCTCTAAAACAACTTCTTCTGTAATATTTTCCTTTTCTGAATCTTGTATTACTTCGTTACTTTCAGATTTTATTTCACTGTCATGTACACTGGAATTTTCAGTTTTTGGAGTATTATCGGAACTTTTGTCATCCAGGATTTCCTGAACACTTATTCCTGATATTATTTTACGTACTTCATCTCCTGTAATTGTTTCCTTTTTAAGTAGAAGTTCCGCCAGTGCATCCAGCTTATCCCTATTTTCTTTTAAAGTATTCAGTGTCATCTGATATTCTTCATGAAGAATTTCCCTTATTTCCAAATCGATTTCCCTTATTGTTTCATTACTTTTATTTGAAGTAAAGCTAAATTCTTCTTCAGAATTCTCAAGATTTACAGGACCCAGCTTCTTACTCATCCCGACACTTTCAACATAAACACGGGCAAGTCTTGTAGCTCTTTTTATATCTGAATATGCTCCTGTACTTATATCATCCAGAACCAGTTCCTCAGCAGCTCTTCCACCAAAAAGCACTTTGATTTCAGCCAGCATTTCCCTGCTCGTTGTAACTAGTTTTTCTTCTGGAAGAGGCATCATGAATCCACCTGCATCCCCTCTAGGAATTATTGTAACTTTATGTACAGGATCTGCTCCAGGGGTAAGTTCAGTCATAATTGCATGTCCTGCCTCATGATATGCCAGAAGTCTCTTTTCTTCAGGCTTTATAATTTTTCCTTTCTGACCTAGACCCATACCTATTTTATCTACAGCTTCATCCAGATCTGCCATAATAATAGTGTCAGAAGCCCTTCTTGCAGCAAGTATGGCAGCCTCATTAAGAAGATTGGCAAGGTCTGCTCCTACAAATCCCGGAGTTATTTTAGCAATATCTTCCAGCCTTACATCTGGAGCCAGTTTCTTATTTTTGGCATGTACTTTTAATATAGCTACCCTACCTTGCATATCAGGTGCATCTACACTCACTCTTCTGTCAAACCTTCCTGCCCTTAATAATGCCGGATCAAGGACATCTTCCCTGTTTGTAGCAGCTATTACTATGACTTTAGTATCAGTTTCAAATCCATCCATTTCCACAAGAAGCTGGTTCAGTGTCTGCTCCCTTTCATCATTGCTTCCACTGTTTTTCCCTACACTTCTCCGTCTTCCTATAGCATCTATTTCATCTATGAATATTATTGAAGGGCTTGAATTCTTTGCCTTTTCAAAAAGATCCCTAACTCTTGAAGCACCTACTCCCACAAACATTTCCACAAACTCTGATCCAGAAATGCTGAAAAATGAAGCACCTGATTCTCCTGCAACTGCCTTCGCCAGCAACGTTTTCCCTGTTCCTGGCCTTCCTAGAAGAAGAACTCCCTTAGGAACTCTGGCTCCGGCTTTTGTATATTTTTCAGGGTTCTTAAGAAAATCCACTACTTCCTTAAGTTCTTCTTTAGCACCGTCTACACCTGCCACATCGTCAAATTTAACATCCGGTTTTTTATCCAGCTTATCTGCCCTTGACTTTCCGAAACCAAAGATATTTCCTGGTCCTCCCTGTGAATTCCCCATCATTTTTCTTCCCAGATAAATCATTAGTCCTATCATAACTATCATCGGAAGCAGATTAAATAAGAAAGCCAGAAACAGTTCTCCCCTTGATGGAGCAGAAACTACAAGCTTTACTTTTTTTAGGGCAATTGCATTCATTACATTAGGGTCATTTCCTACCCTTTCTGTTATTTTTCTTGCTGAATAGACAATATCCCTGTTATTTTCCTTAATTACAGAAAACAGTTTATCATCTTTCTCCTGAATTTCCTTAAATTTCCCATTCTTTATATTTGATACAAATTCAGTATAAGGAATTTCCTTTTTTATCTGGAAATAGCTATGTATATCCTGAGTATATATTGCCGCAAAAACTGCAATAATAATAAGTATAAATATTAAAGGGGAACCGAAGAAAGGAGATTTTCCACCATTATTATCTCCTCTGTTTCTATTGTTTTCTTTCCTTAATTCTTCAAGTCTTTTTCTAATGTCATCCTTATTCCTATCGTTCATTTTTCCTCCCTATTATTATTATTCTTTCTTCAACTTCTCCAGTATTTATATTTTTAATATTTAATTTGTTTACATATTTAGAAAATTTTACATTGCCTACACTTAATATCTCCTCCTGCTCCCCCTCTTCTTTAAAGTATTTTACTGTAAGTACCGGTATCCTGTCCCTTTCCCATTTCGGAATTTTTTCATCAATAAGAACTTTCTTTACTTTTTTATGTCCCAAATTATGAAGGAAGATTGTATCTCCTTCCCTTCTCCTTCTGACTACTAATTCCATTCCAGAAAAACCTTCATCTATACCTAGGAATGTATAATTATTTTCCTTAAGAATGTCCGGTAATAGTTCTTCAAGCTCAGCCTTACTTTCAAACAGGTATAGTTCATAATCATTCCATATGATTTTTCTTCCTTCTTTTAAAGCCTGCCTTTCATCAGTAATTTCTTCATTACTGATTTCAGTTATTTCTATTTTATCATATTTTTTCCGTAAAATTTTATTATTTCCCAAGTTAAATTCCTTTGAACCTTCAGTTTTTATACTGCCATCATTTTCATAAAAGAATTTATAAATCTGATCTATCTTCCTCCTTGATATTTGGACATCATGTTCTTCAAGATATTCTGCAAGCCCTTCTTTACTCATCTTCTTATATGAAGTAACAGCTGATAGTCTATTTTTCTTACTATCTCTTTCCTTTACTTCAAGTATAAGTTCATTTACCTTTCTTCTAAAATTAGGATTTACTGTCATGAATTTAGGGAAAATTTCGTTTCTTATATAATTTCTTGTAAAGTCATTTTCATTATTAGTATAGTCCATTATATAACTTTTTCCATTTTCATGCAAATAATTCAGAATTTCCCGTTTTTCAAACTGGAGTAGCGGTCTTATTATTTTACCTCTTCTTTCAGGGATGCCTTTCATTCCCCTCAAAGATGTCCCCCTCAAAAGCCTAAACACCACCGTTTCAATATTATCATCCAGATTATGACCGGTAGCAATTTTATTATATTTCTCCCTTTCAGCAAGTTCTTCAATTATATTATATCTCAGTTCCCGTGCAGAAAGCTCTATGGATTTTCTGTTCCTTTTTGCATATTCTGATACATCAGCACTTCTAATGTACAAGGAAACGCCATTTATCTTAGAAAATTCCTGTACAAAACAGAGATCCTTTTCTACATCACTCCTAAGATTATGATTTATGTATATCAGATCTGTTTCGATAGAATATTTCGTTTTAAGGAATTTTAGCACTTCAAATAGAAATACTGAATCAGGTCCTCCTGAAAATGCTATAAGTATTCTATCCTTATTTTCTATTAATCCACTTTTTTCCACAGCTTTAATTTTTTTACTTAATTTCCCTGTATCAAACATTTTTCTCAAACCTTTTTCATTTATTTTAGCTGACCGCTTTCCCTTCTTTTCTTCAGGTGTTCTTCATGAGTTTCTGAATAATAAGTCTTCCCTTTATGGGTAAAGAAGAAAAGATTGTTAGTCACTTCTGCATTCTCAACTGCCCTAAAAGTTTCCACAGGAGGATTTCCAATCGGTGTTGGAGGTAGTCCTTTTACCTTATAAGAATTATATGGAGACTCCATAGATTTCAGTTCTCCCCTCAAAGCCTGCCTTCCCAGCTCATATTTTAGTGTAGCATCTGATTCCAGCTTCATGTCTATTTCCAGTCTTTTTATAAATATCCCTGCAACTTTAGGCTTATCCACCTTATCTGAAACTTCTGCCTCCACTATTGATGCTAGCTTGAGCTGATTATAGAATTTCTGCTTATCGGGATATTTTTCAGGCGGGAACTTCTTCAGGAATTCATTTAATATTGTCCTTAATACCTGCTTTGTTGTAACTCCTTCACTAAAAATATATGTTTCAGGATAGAAATATCCTTCAAAATTATTATTTTCATGCGGATAAGGAAAATCTATTTCCTTTAATGCCTTGTCTATTTCTTCTGCTGTACCCAGTCCCAATGCATCCATTCTTTCATAAACCTGCTTTGTTGTAAATCCTTCAGGTATAGTCAGCCTTATTCCTGACGAATCATTATTTTTTATTTTTTCTATAATTTCATATTTTGATATTTTTCCATTAAACTTATAAGTTCCTATTTTAAGCTTAAGGTCATTTGCAAAAAATTTCATATAGAGCCTGTCAATGATTCCATAATTTAGCTCCAGATCATTATAAATCTGACTGAATGTTGTCCCTTTCTTTATATTGATATTTACATTCTTATATTCCTTTTTCATGAAAAAAAAGTTATAGAATAATATCAGAATAATAATAAGCAGTACTGCAACTGCTATGTTAAATGCTTTCAATATATTTTTCATATTTCTCCTAAATATTTAAGTTCTTAGCCATTTTAAAAATTAATTTTTTTGTTTTTGAATTTCCATTTTAATTCATCTTAAAAAAATCTTCGTGATTTTCAATAAGATGCTCTTCTATTATTTTGGCACGCTCTTCCTGCATATCACTGTCCAATATGGATTTTTCACTTGTATTTATATTATCCCTGTTATAAGCGACATTATAAAGATTACTGATATTTCCTGTTATTTTTTCAAACTTATCCAGTTCCTCTCCTTCCAGCATTATCCTTTCTACAGGAAACCGTGAAAATACCTTTATCGAATTATCTTTCTCATATTTTATAATCATATATCTGTATTCACTATCAAAAAAGATTATTTCGTTGGAGTAGCTTTTAAAAAGCTTGCGTTCAGTCTTCAGGAATACTTTTCCTTTTTCTTCCTTTATCCATGCCCTGTCTACTGCTTCCATCCACATTTTACTTTCAGGAACATAATAAGTCTTTACAATCCTGTAGCCGTTCTCTTCCTGATTAAAGCTGTATTTTACATTTTCATATCCAGATTCACTCCTGTCTGTAGTCTTTATGAGATACCAGCTCCCATAAGAGTAAGGCGTATAAAACTTTAATACTGGATTTACTTTATTATCTATTTTATTTATAAACCTTATTATCCTATTAGGCTTGTCATTTCTTTCCTTCTCTTTTTCTTCCGTAATCCTATCAAGAAAAATAAGCTCTTCGTCAGAATTTTCATAACCTTCTTCAGAAAAACTTTCAGAAATACTTTGTTCTAAGTCCTTTTCATTTTTTCCTTTTGATTCAGAAAATACTGTCAGACCTATTGAAAGTAATAAAAATATTACATACATTTTACTATTTTTCAAGATATTCTCCTTCCTGACAACTATTTTTTTCAATTATATCATATATCTGCTTTTTTATAAAGACTTTCTTGCATTTTATAGAAAAAACAGGTACAATACTTAAAACTTAAAATTTATGGAGGAGCTATGAAAAAATATCTGCTTTTTATCTGCCTTATCTTTGCTATTATGGTATCTTCATGTGGAAATACAGAATCTTCGGATAAAGATGTCACAGGAAAGGAGAAAAGTACTTCTGAAGGAAAACCTGTAAATACTCCTGACGAAAATAAGGAAAATATTCTAAAAAAGGAAATAACTATTATTGGAGTCGGTGATATCATGCTTGGAAGCAACTATCCAAATGCCGGTCTTCTTCCTGGAACTAACATATTGAAAAATACAGAAGAAATATTGAAAGATGCTGATATTACAGTAGGGAATCTGGAAGGGACACTTTTTGATAAAGGAGGAACTCCTAAATCCTGTAACAATCCTTCTGTATGCTATGTTTTCAGAACACCTTCAGAATATGGGATATATTTTAAGGATGCAGGATTCGATTACCTCAGTATAGCTAATAACCATAGTAATGACTTTGGTTCTGAAGGAATAGCCCAGACAATGAAGAACCTTGAACAATTAGGTATTAAATATTCTGGTATCAAAGAGCAGGCAGAATATACTTTTCTTGAAAAGGATGGGATAAGATATGGATTTGTATCCTTTGCACCAAATATGAAAACTGTTAACCTGAATGA
>JBHACQ010000120.1:0-3138 GCA_041854625.1 Leptotrichia sp.
AGTTCTCCATTTCGGTTGAAATAATATTTTTCCGTTTCCTCCTTGTAATCATCTGAAGTACTTCCATCAGGATTTACCTCGGATGTCGTTCTCAATATTCTCGCAAAAATCCGTTTTTCATTTTTATAATACGTCACTTCAGCCAAATCGCTGATAAATGTATTATAAGCAGTCTCTTTCATTTTCAATGTTCCACTACTGTCGTAATAGGATATTTCAGAGTTTCCCTCCACTGATGTGTCAACTTCCTTATATTGTTTTATATTTTTTTCTATCTGATTTACTTCTTTGTCTATTTCCTCTATCGCCTTAGACAAATTTGATGCCCCAAATGCCGATATTCCAATAACAAAGAGCAGTACACATATCAAATATTTTTTCATTTTAGGCATCTCCCTTCTTTTTACTCTAATCATTTAAAATATCATACATATAAGCTAAATTTAAAGTTCTTTCCTTCACAATTCTTATCATTGTGGAAAGTTGCGGATTAATTCCGAGTGTCCCGCCTCCTTCATTTCCTTCATAATATCTGAAAGAGCCTTCATTATCCCTATATTGTATCCATGCCCTCTGGGCTTGAATTAAATGCTGTTTCGCTTTACCTGTCAGCTTTCCTGATACTTTTTTATACACTGTATTTAATTCCTTGTCCCATTCATCGTAAATTTCTTGAGCTGCCTCCCTGAAATAATAATCATTTTCACTTACATCTTCGTCATTTCCATATTTTGCAATAATATTCCTTTCCACCCTCTCCATTCTGGCTCTCAGCTCATTAGTATATTTCCCTGACATTTCATCTGTATCAGTGTATATCGGAGAGTTGCTTCCGAACATTAATGAAGAAACAACTAAAAACACCATAACTACTGTACTAAAAAACGTTTTTTTCATTTCCGTTCCTCCTAATATTATTTTCTCACCAGCAGTGTTAAATTTTCATATTTTTCGTTAATTCGTTAAAATGAAATTTTAGCCATAACAATATTTCTGGGTACTCTCTTATTTTCAAGAAATACATTTATCTCTTTCTTTTTTTCAGAATATCATTTACTATTTCCGTCCTTCTTTCATATTCTCTTTTATCCACATGTACCTTTCCTTTAGGAATATACCAGAAAAACTGGCTAAAATAATCTTTAAGGTCTTTTCTTGAAAAATCATATCCCCTTACTGCAAAAGGATAATTTTTTATAATCTCAAGTTCAAAATCTTTTAACTTCTCTGCCTCTTTTATGGCTTCCTCGGATCTGTAATCAATCTTCTCTCCTATTCTCATAAGTCTATCATTAAATTTATATCCATTTAAAGGTAAATCTCCAGCATACGGGTCACTATCCGGATTGTTAAAAAGGTGAACTGAAGCCCATGGAATATATGTATAAAACTCTACATCAGGGGAAAAGTCTTTAGCCCTGTATCTCACATATCCCTTTTTCATCTTGACAAATGTTCTGGCTAAGTATCCTCCGTTTGGATACTTTTCTTTTTGGGAAGTCTGCCTTCCTTCCCCGACAATTTCCCAGTTTATAGGTCTGTAATCATTCCAAAATGTATATGGCAATACAAAGAATTCGTCTCCCATATCCACTATCATTTCAAAATCTTCCACTTTCTTATTTTTCCATCTTGAAATAGTTGTTAACACATAACTATAATCCCTTATATTAAGTGCTGCATGTATTCCCTCATAGGAATAGCTATGCTCAACAGTATTTTCCCCTTTTTTTAAATCTGCCTTAAAATAATAGACATATGCCCTGCTATATTTCTCCTTGTATTCTTTTTCCACCTCTTTTGTGAAAAATCCCTTATTTAAAAATTCATCTATTTTTACAATGTTGATTTTTACACTTTTCCCATTTACAAAAGTTTTAAAGTTTTTTATATCTTTAGGATCATATTCTTTCCCTCTTGGAGAAGTTTCAGGGTCATTATCCTCATCGTTCGGCGTTATAAATCCTATTGTCCTGCTTCCTGAACTGGGACTGTCAAATACAAACTGTACCTTTACTTCCATATCATAGTTATCCAGCTTTTTCAGTTCCAGCCTTTCCTTCTTTATGGAAATATCAGATATTTCAAGAGGAATTATATGGTTTCCCTCTGATACAAACTCCATATCATTTGCCCATGCAGAAGTACTGAAAACAATTAAACCTATAAAAACTGCCATTATTACAGCAAAAATTTTATTTTTCATTATAATCACCTTTCTTTTATATCCCGCTCCTGCCGTTTCATTAAAATCCTGCCAGACTCTTCAGCTCATTAAATTTATTTAACAGAATTTCCTCTCCTGTTATATCTTCCGGCGACATTTTTTGTTCCCCTTCCTCATAGTCAGTCGTTCTATCTTCATCATCTATTTCTCTTATAAGTTTCTCATCAAGTCCCTTATTTCATAAAATTGTTCTAATATACTAAATCCTGCTTCTACAAGAATATTGTCTATCCTGTCATAAATAACTCCGTCCTCTATCACTCTCATAAGTTTTTCATCAGATGAAAAGTAATATCTTATGACATATGGTTTTTCCAGTTTTTTATTCTCTTCTTCTATCTTTGTCTCAACAATAAAATATGGCTTCCCGTTTTTCACATAATATTCATTTATCCATCTGGAACTGTATCCTTCAACCTCTGTATATTGAAAAGAGATAACTTTTTTCAGTTCTCCATTTTCAGTATAATACCTTACACTATCTCCTTCTGAAAGATAGGACGTTTCATGAGATGAGTTAATCTTTACTGTCCGTACCTTATAGTTCTTTTCATTTTCAATTGTTTTATCATATTCTTTCTTAATTTGACTGATTTCCGTTTCTTGAGATTTACTTGTGCTAAATGTCAATGAAGCTACTACACTAAAGACTATTAAAAGCACCATTGCTTTTATTATTTTTCCCATGATTTTCCCTCCGGGTATTTCACCAAAACTCTATTTTAAGTTCTTTATTTCATAAAACTCTTCCGTTATATCTGCTCCCAGTTCCTCAAATCCCTCTTCATTGCTACGAATTTCCCCATTTTCTACTACTCTTATAAGTATTCCGTCAGATGAGAAATAATATCTTTGTGCCAAAGGATTTTCCTCTTTTTGTCCATTTTTTTCTGTATTTGTTACAGCAAGAA
>JBHACQ010000121.1:0-7259 GCA_041854625.1 Leptotrichia sp.
TCCAGAAAGCCTATCCTTTATATATTCTAAATCTCCCGACAGTTCAGGTAACACACATACAAGCTCCTTCACATCGCTTCCAATATTTACATTTCCCAGTATTCTCCTTATATCATGGCTATTCTTACTTTCTATGTATTTAAGAAGTTCTTCCTGAATTTCATACTCCAGATTAAGATTTTCAAATATGGAAGAAGCAAAACCTACATGAGATAAAACTGTAATGCATTTACTGTTTATTATCTGAAGACTTTTTATAGCAAGATTTATCATTTCAAAATTTAAAAAAAGGGAATCCTTTCCTATAAGTTCTATCCCCAGCTGTTCTATTTCTTCATATCCTTTATACTTTGATGCCTTGTAGACATTTTCACTATAATATATTTTTTCATATTTCAATGACTGTTCCTTAGATATCTTCTTTGCCACAGACAATGTAATATCCGGTCTTAACGCCAGCAGCTTTCCACTTGGATTCATAATAGTCAGTATATTACCTGAAATGAAATCCTTGTTTTCATTGTACAGATCATACTCATCAAAAGTAGGAAGTGCTATTTTATTATATCCATATGAATCATATAACCTTTTTAAATTCAGAAGCACTGTATCTTCTTCACTCATATTTTTTATATAGTTTTTCATATCCCATCTCCAGTTTACATTATTTATATTTACTCTAATCTTGATTAATACTGTTTCAGCAGTCATTTTTGTCATATCTAATTATAAATTCTATTTAATTAAAGTTAAAATATTATATATTTAACTTATTTATTATTATACTATAATTTTCTATAAAATCAAAGAAGAAAGAGTAAATTTCTTATACAAGTAAAAAAGTGAAATTTACTTTCCTGACAAATAAAAAAGGAGGAAGATCTGGTCTACCTCCTTAAATTACAAAGATTTTTAAGATAATTACTCATATTCAATCATAATTTTCGCATTTTCATATTTTATCTATTTTAGAAATTAGAGTATCCTTCTTCATATTCCTTTTAAAATTAAAATAACCTTTCACAATACAGCTATTGTATCCCTAACTACTTTTCACTGAAATAAATATCATATCTGTAGTGAAATACTTCCCCTTTTTCATTAAATTCAACAGTCTTAAAGGATATCTTATATTTTCCGTTACTATTTTCACCGGTTACAGTCATTTCCTTATCTGACAGTTTTATCCAATTTCCCTCTTTATTCTTAATCCTTTCTTTTATTCCTTCAAATACTTTCTTTGCTTCCATTTCTATATTTATTCTCATAATTTCCTTATTTGCCATTCTATTTACGATAGCTATTTCGTCTTCACTATTATGTTTGATTTCATATCTATCTGAAGAACGTGAGTCATTTACATTTAATACCTCTATATTTTCAGTAAAATACCTGTAATTTCCTATCTCTACTATTCTTTCTTCTGGTGTTGTAGTATTTTCAACTGAAATCGTCTGTTCTGATGAATATATACCTCCATTAAAGCTATTCCAGCTATAGTCTGCTCCTATTTCAGCCATGAATTCGTTAGTACTGTATTTCTTCCCATTAATAACTATATTTCTGCTTTGACCTCCTATCATAGGTTCTGATAAGTAACCAGCTATATTCATTATTTCATTTTTAGCTTCTTTATTTATATTCACGTTCTTTTTAAGCTTTCCATCCTTCATCAATCCATTAGACTTCAGTATTTTTTCTAATCTCATAGTCTGGCTTCTTACAGAAATCTTTATCATATTTAATGGAGTAAATACTGAAATAAAAATAACCGATATCAGTGATATAATTACTATCCTTACATCTTTCCTGAATACAAAGAATATCATATTAAAGAGAAGCCACAGCACTAATACAATGATAATATATCTATTTTCAGTTACTCCGTACTGGGAAACTCTTTCGTAAATTGACATTAGAGCCAGTAACAGTAATGGTATGGAAAATAGCGGAAATAATTTTCTGAATTTTTCAATAAATTTATTTTCCATTGCCAGTGGTGTAATTATAATTAAAATGAATAAAGTAAAAACCATATACCATACTACCATATGTGACAATATTCCCTGAGGCATCTTAAATAAAATTATTATTTTAGCCATATAAATATATAGAATTACTGTATATCCTATAATTAATGGTACTAATATATACGAAAGAAGAAATCTGTTTGTCCTGGACATTTCATAATCTTCCATTTCATCTTCCGGTTCCCTCATTCTTGAAAGGAAATGAGTAAGACCAAAAATAAATACAGAGAATGCAAGTGAATAATAATAAAGGTTGTTATCCACATTAATAAGTAATACATCCACTGCACCTATTATAGCTGCCATCCCTAGAAATAATATTATCGAAAATACTATTGTTATTATTTTATCTGAAATAACCACCTGAAAATACTCGTCTATATTTTTTTTTCTGTATATTAACGGAATTAGAAGAAATAACAGATATGCTATAATTCCTATTGTAAATAAGTTCAGTAGCATGTATTCCTCCCCACTTATTCCATTCAGATAAAACCTCTTACATACTGCCAAAAAAACTGTTATCAGGAACAAATATCCTAACCTGAACATTCCCCTATTTTTCTGGGAAAAATACTTTTCTCTTATTAATTCACAAGCTGTCAATAGCGGAATACTTATTAGAATCAATATCATATATTCCATGACTTCAGCCTGTAATTGATAGGATACTTTAAAATCTGCCTCCATGTAGATTATTGTAAGTATAAAATATAGCACTCCTGACAATACCGTCAGAGGAAATCTTCCTATCCCCTTCCTGACATCAGGAAATAGATTTTTTAATTTATCTTTTAACATAAAAATCTTCCTTTCAAACTAGATTATATCTTATTTTATACTTAAAAACTTAAAATAAAATGAGAATTTTCTTTCTGAATATCCTTTCAGTACGCTTCAAATATTTTAAACTGTTTCTATCTGAATGCTAAAATTAAAAGTTCTATTTCCCTACTATATATTCTATACACTCTATTATTTCCCTAATTTTCCTATATCATTTCTAAAGTACATTCCCTCAAATTTAATTTCATCCAGTTGAGAATATGCATTTTCCCTTGCTTTTTCCAATGTATCTCCTAAACCTACAGCATTAAGCACTCTGCCACCATTTGTCAGAAACTTTCCTTTTCCATCAGTCTTTGCTCCTGCTATGAAAAGCACATTTCCACTGTCTTCTTTAAATTTTTCTATTCCTGCTATTATATTTCCTTTTTCATAGTTTTCAGGATATCCTTTGGCAACTCCTACAATACAGCATGCATGTAATGGTTTCCAGTTTATTTTTACTTCCGATAATTTTTTTTCAAATGTTTTTTCTATAAGCTCCAGAAGATTGTTTTTCATTAATGGCAATACAGCCTGTGTTTCAGGATCTCCCATTCTCATATTATATTCAAGAAGATATACCCCTTTTTCCGTAATCATGAGCCCAAAGAAAATCACTCCTTCAAAATCCATTCCTTCAGATTTCATTCCCTTTAAAGTAGGTTCCATTATATCTTTTTTAAACTGTTCAAGAGTTTCATCACACACATAAGGATTAGGACTTATAACACCCATTCCTCCTGTGTTCAGCCCTGTCTCATTCTCGCCAATTTTTTTATGATCCTTAGCTGACAATAGTGGAACTATTACTTTACCATCTGTGAATGAAAGTATGGAAGCCTCTACACCATCCAGAAATTCTTCAATGACAACTTTATTGCCCGCCGATCCGAATTTTGAATCAACCATAATATCTTCTACTGCCTTTAGAGCCTCTTCAAGGCTCTGGGCGATGATTACCCCTTTTCCTGCTGCAAGCCCGCTAGCCTTTACCACTACAGGAAAATCCTTCCAGTTAGTAAGAAAGATTTTTGCCTTTTCTGCATCTTCAAAAATTTCATATGCTGCTGTCCTTATTCCATATTTTTTCATAAAATCCTTTGAATATGCCTTACTTCCTTCTAAAATGGCTGCCTTCTTATCAGGACCGAATATTTTAAGCCCCTCCTTCTTAAATTCGTCAACTATTCCTGCAACTAATAATTCCTCACTTCCTACTACCGTAAGATCTATATTGTTTTCTTTAGCAAATTGGGCATATTTTGTAATATCATTTTCCAGTATTATATTTTCAGCTTTTGATAATAGCTCTGACCCTGCATTTCCTGGTGCAATAAATATCTTTTCAACCTTCTCATTCTTTAATAGCTTCCATGCAAGGGCGTGTTCCCTGCCTCCTGCACCTACAATTAATATTTTCACATTTCCTCCTCTAACTGCTTAATCCCTGACAATATCAAAACCTATAAAATATAATTAGCCAGCAGATAATCAATTTTTTTCACATCTACATCCATTCCTAGCTTTATTTTTATATTTCCTACTTTAGTCCATAATTCAACTTCTGAACTAAAATCTACAATTGTACCTGAATTTTCTATTGACCACATATCTATTGAAGTATAAGGTAAAGAATACATTTCAAATTTCAGTCCTGTAATTCCCTGGGAATTCTTTATAATTAACCTTTTATTAGTAAATACTGCCGTATCTCTTATCGTCTTGTATGCAGAAACTGCTTCTTCACCCTTAATCAGGATTCCCTTTATATCTTTAGGTATACTGCATTCCCTGTAAAATACCCATTCCAATACTTTTAATTCCATAATATTTTCTCCTATTTTTAAACATTTTTAGCCATTTGAAAAACTAAATCTTACTTTTAGAATCAATATATCCTAAAATTTTCATTTCTTACTTTTCTTCATTTTATCATTGTTTCTATTTTTAGTTTTTGATAACAACTTTAAAATTTCACAAGGAAAATTGTAACAAGCAATGTATATTTATTAATTTAGATTGCTCTATATATTCTAATGTTTAAAATGTCTAATTCCTGTAAATACCATACATATTCCATGCTCATTGCAGGCATCAATAGATTCCTGATCTCTCATAGAACCTCCAGGCTGAACAATAGCTTTAATTCCTGTCTTTGCTGCCGTGTCTACACAGTCCCTAAATGGAAAGAATGCGTCAGAAGCAAGTACTGCACCTGTCAAGTCATTTCCTACCTTTTCCTGTGCATGCTGCAATGCATGTTCCGTTGACCAGATTCTATTTGTCTGACCTGTTCCGACACCGATTGCCATTCCATCTTTTACCACTACAATCGCATTTGATTTTACATGCTTTACAACTTTCATTCCTAAAATCATGTCTGTTTTTTCCTCTTCAGTCGGCTGTTTTTCTGTAACAACATTTATTTCATCTATCATTTTTGAATTTGTTTCCTGAACCAGTATTCCACCATCAACTTTTACGTATTCCAGTTTGTCCTGTGGTTTTGGAACATCACATTTAATAACCCTTAAATTCTTTTTTGACTTTAAAATTTCAAGTGCCTCATCTGTATATGACGGAGCAATTACGATTTCCAGAAAGATTTTCTTCAGTTCTTCAGCCGTTTTTACATCTACTTCCCTGTTAATTGCAACTATTCCACCAAAAATTGATACAGGATCACAGTCATGTGCCTTCTTATAGGCATCATACACATCATTTCCAATAGCTACTCCACAAGGAGTCGAATGTTTTATTGCACAGGCACAAGGTTCTTCAAACTCTCCGACTACTTTCCATGCAATATCCATATCCCTTATATTGTTAAACGACAGCTCTTTTCCATTTAACTGTTCAAAATCCTTCATGCTTCCATTTTCTGTAGTAGAAACATAATAAGCTGAACTTTGATGAGGATTTTCACCATATCTTAAGTCAAACTTCTTCTCATACGAAACATTTAAATATTTCGGATACTCCTCTTCCAGAAGGAAATTAGAAATAGCTGCATCATAAGCTGATGTAAGGTTAAACACTTTTCCTGCAAGCTCTCTTTTAGTTCCAAATGAAACTTCTCCATTATTTTCAATTTCCTCCATAACTTTTCCATAGTCCTCAACTTCACAGATGACTGTAACATCTTTAAATGCTTTTGCTGCTGAACGAAGCATTGTAGGCCCACCTATATCTATAAATTCTATCTTTTCATCAAATGTCTTGTCAGTCTGCACTTCCCTGAAGAAAGGATACAGATTTACAACTACAAAATCAATAGTTTCAATACCTTCAGCTTTTATAGTATCCATATGTTCCTTATTATCACGGATTGCAAGAATACCTCCATGAATATTCGGATGTAATGTCTTTACTCTTCCGTCAAGCATTTCCTTAAAGTTCGTAACTTCAGAAACATCTATTACAGAAACTCCGTTTTCCTTTAAATATTTATATGTTCCTCCTGTTGAAATTATTTCTACATTTTTCCTATCCAAAAACTGTGCAAATTCTAAAACTCCCGTCTTATCAAAAACACTTATTAATGCTCTTTTTTTCATTTATTGATTTCCTTTCTTATAATAAACTTTTTAATATTCTTTCTCTTCTTCTGATCCGTATCCGTTATATTTTCATTGTGTTACTAGCAATTATTATTTTATAATAACTCCTCTCCCGATGTTTTTCAGGTAAAAAGGATTGTGGGCATTAGGCAATGCCTTATCTTCTTCTGTCATTTTCAGACTCCCTTGGACATACTCTTTCCATGCCTTTTTAAATTGTGAATTTATTTTTTTCTGTTCAGAAGCTGTAGCCGCATTGGCATAAGCATTGTCAAGCTCTATTACCCTCTGTGCCTTTTCATTAAGTCCAGGTGTCTTATAATCAGGAATTCCACCTGCTATTTCCGGACTTCCATGATTTCTTTCTTCTCCTTCTGTTTTAGCTCCGACAGTCTTCATTGATTCGTGGTTCCCCTTTGTTCCTGTTTCCTCCTCATAAAAATTTATAAAATCTTTTGGCATAAATATTTTTGTATGAATATTTCCGTCAGATCCTGAATAAACTTTTACCTGTTTTGGAAAAGGTTTATCTAGCTCATATTTTATTCTTTCCAGTTTATTATCTATAATTTTACTTTTTACTATATTTATAGGTCCTTTATATACTACACCTTCTATTGATACATTATTATTTCCAGGACTAAAATTTGTTTTAGAGTTTTTTGTTTCATAAACCATATGAAATAATATATGAGCTGTTTCTGTAGGGTTTATAACTCCACCTTCGTTTTCAACAGTAACCAGAAAATCTGTTTTAGAACCATTATATTCATAACTGTGGTTACCTACATCCAGTTTTATCTTCTCAAATGAGTTTGGTGCAAGGTTATAGTTTTTTCCA
>JBHACQ010000122.1:0-32887 GCA_041854625.1 Leptotrichia sp.
AAATCATTCTATAAATTCCTTTATTTAATGTTTTCAATTGTATTATTTGCATATTCCAGAGCAAATTCTAGCCTTATTCTTTCCTTTACATCATTAAATACTGCTTCCTTAAAAGGTACTTCTGATATCTTAGTAAGAATGAAATAGCCGAATTCTTCATTCTGTTCCAATATCTCTCCAACTTTTGACGCAAACAGCTTTTCACTGAGTACCGTATCATTTTTCCCAATTCCAGGTATAGTATCATTTTTTAAGAGGCTTTTAAACTGTTCCTTTATGGAAAAGTTATATTTCCCCTGTGTCTCAACCTTATCCCATGTCACTTTTTTTGCTTCAATTTCCTTCTTAACATCCGTTACCTTCTTTATAGCAGCCTGCTTTGTTTCTTCAGATATAGAAGGTATTATGAGTATATGGCTTACTTTAGCTAGATTTTCATTCTTAGTATTCTTATCCTGTACATATATTATATGATATCCAAACTGTGTCCTTACAGGTTTTGTTATTTTTCCTTTTTCAGTTTTCTTTACAGCTTCTGCAAATTCTGGAACTAACCCTGTAAGATCTATTTCCTCACCTAAACTTCCACCATTTGCTGCTGATCCCGGATCCTTACTAAGCTCTTTTGCCTTCGCCGCAAAATTTTCAGTCGTTACTGTCTTATAAATCTCTTCAGCCTTTTGCCCTGCTGCTGTAAAATCCTTTGCTGAAGGCTGGTACTCTTCTCCTATGACATATCCTGCTATGGTATTCTGAGTATTATAGGCTTCCTTGTTGGAATTGAATTTTGCAAGCATAGATTCTTCTGAAGGCTTATGCGTATCAATTAAATAATTAAAATATTTCTTTGAATAGCTGCTTAATTCATACATGCCAGTCAGACCTGGTGTTGGTTTTATTCCGGCTGCCTTTGCTTTTTCCTTTATTTTCAGGAGCTTATCCAGATTTTCCTGAAGATTCTTCTTTATCCCTTCTACAAATTCAGGAGAATATCCCTGAATAGTTGAAGCATATACATTCAGAAGCTGTTCATTTAAGGAAGATTTTGTATATTTATACCCTCCCTTTTCAGTTATTACCTTGTTCATATCTTCATAGATTTTTTTAAATTCAGGGCTTTTAACTTCTATTTTTGCCTTCGCTTTCGCTGTTTCTATATAAGAGTTTATTACTTCCTGTTTTCTTTCAGAATTTAATGACTCTGTTATATCCTGTTTAGATTCTTCAAAGGTTTTTCCTGCAAACATACTGTATTTATATCTTTCATATGTCTTTTTTATTTCTTCATCAGCTACTGGAGATGTTTCCAGTATCTTTTTTTCAATATTTTCTATTATCTGCTGATTCTTCAGTAATTCCTTATACGTAGTAAGATTATATCCTCTCTGGTAAAGCGCCTCATAGAATTGAGATTTTCCTCCAGCCTGTTTTTCTGCATTTTCAACACTTTTATTAATTTTACTATTATCGACTTTTATTTTCAGATCTTTTGCTGATGACAATAAAATCTCATTGTCAATCAATGTCTGGAAAGTATATTCCTTCAAGATATCATCAGGAATTACTCCCATTGAATCAGATGGAGCTCCCATCTGTGCAAGCTGCTGTTTTTTCTGCAGTGTCAATGAATCAAGATTGCTTTTCAGCATATTCAGTTCCCTTAAAAATTCATCCCTGTATATCTTTTCTCCATTTACTATTACTATGACCTGTCTATTGGCATTTTCATTAAAGAAATTATTTTTCAAAAAGAAAATTCCACTTATGAGCATAGACAAGGCAAATGCTGCTATTAAAATTATTGAAATAATCCTAATTTTAGATTTATGATTTCTTATTCCCATATCTCCTCCTATTTTTTTACAAGTATTCTTATTATATCAATTATTGAAACATAAATCCACTATAATTTATTTTTTTTTAATTAGATGACTCTTTTTATTTAAGAGCCGGTATCATTTCTGTATAATCCATATACAAGTCATATTCTTCTCCTGTCAGATATCCCAGCATTATGCCGGCTTCCCTTAAAGTTATATTTTCCTTATAGGCGAGCTTGGCTATTTCGGCTGATTTTTCATATCCTATATGTGGATTCAGTACCGTTACCAGCATCAGCGACTGTTCCAGATTATTTCCAATCCTTTCTACATTAGGCTTTATCCCCATTACACAGTTTACATTAAAGCTTTCTACAGAATCTGAAAGAAGTCTCACAGACTGGAGAAAGTTATATATTATTAGGGGCATGTATACATTCAGTTCATAATGTCCCTGCGAGGCTCCCATAGTAACTGCTACATCATTTGCCATCACCTGGATACACGCCATAGTCAGTGCCTCTGACTGTGTAGGATTTACCTTACCTGGCATAATGGAGCTTCCTGGTTCATTTTCAGGAATATAAATTTCTCCTATACCGCTTCTTGGCCCACTTGCCAGCATCCTCACATCATTAGCTACTTTAAAGAGGTTGGCAGCCAACGATTTCAATGCACCGTGAGAATAAGAAAGGGCATCCTTGCTTGTAAGGGAATGGAATTTATTACATGAAGATACAAATTCTGTCCCTGTTAACCTGCTTATTCTATCAGCAACTTCCTTCCCAAATTCCTTGCAAGTATTTATACCTGTCCCTACAGCCGTCCCACCTACTGCAAGTTCCCTAAGATAGGGAAGGCTTCCTAATACCATCTCCTTCCCTTGTGATACCATGCCATGCCATCCGCTTATTTCCTGACCTAGTGTCAGTGGAACTGCATCCTGAAGGTGGGTACGCCCTATCTTCACTATTTCCATATATTTATCCGACAGATTCTTTAAAGTATTTTCCAGTCCTTCCAGCGAAGGGATTAACCTTCTTTCTATTTCAAGAACCGCTGAAACATGCATGGCAGATGGAAATATATCATTTGAACTCTGTCCTTTATTTACATCATCATTAGGGTGTATCCTTATGCTGCCGTCTATCTGAAAAGCCCTATTCGCTATTACTTCATTTAAATTCATATTTGTCTGGGTACCTGATCCTGTCTGCCATACAGATAAAGGAAATTCTTTATTATGAATACCTGAATTAATCTCATCACATACTTCTGAAATAAGTTCTGCCTTTTTCTTATCTAAGATTCCCAGTTCTCCATTGACAAGTGCAGCTGATTTTTTTATTATTGACAATGCCTGTATAATCTCAGCCGGCATCTTTTCTACACCTATCCTGAAATTTTCAAGGCTCCTCTGAGTCTGAGACCCCCAAAGCCTTTCAATCTCTATCTTCATTTCCCCCATAGTATCTCTTTCTATACGATATTCCTTTCCCATTATTGTTCTTCCTCCCATGCCCTTTTTACTGCCTTTGCCACAGCCTCCGAAAGTCCTGGATGAAAAATGTCAGGAATTATATAATCTTCCCTAAGTTCCTCTTCCTTTATAGAACTGGCAAGGGCGTAAGCTGCTGCAACTTTCATATTTTCAGTTATTTTCCCTGCCCGTGCATCCAGTGCTCCCCTGAATATACCTGGAAATGCCAGTACATTATTTATCTGGTTAGGAAAATCAGAACGTCCTGTCCCTACTATAACTGCCCCGCCTTTCCTTGCCTCATCAGGATAAATTTCAGGCTCTGGATTTGCCATTGCAAACACTATGGCTTTTTCATTCATTTCCCCTATCATTTCAGAAGTAACTATCCCCGGAGCAGACACTCCTATAAACACATCTGCATTTTTCATTGCTTCAGCCAGTCCCCCTGTAATAAGTTCATGATTTGTAATTTCTGCAAGTTTCATCCCTGCTTCTGACAAGCTCCCGTCCTTTCTATTCAATATCCCTTTTATATCTGAAACAACGATGTTCTTTGCCCCTGCATTCAGCAGCATTTTCACAACAGCCGTCCCTGCCGCCCCTGCTCCACTTACTGCTATTTTTATTTTCTCAAGGCTCTTATCCACCAGCTTAAGGGAATTTATGACAGCCGCTGTCACCACTATTGCCGTTCCATGCTGATCATCGTGAAATACAGGTATATCCAGATTTTTCTGAAGCTCCTTTTCTATTTCAAAGCACCTTGGAGCTGAAATATCTTCCAGATTTATACCTCCAAAAGTTGCAGATATCTTTGATACTATATCTATAAATTCTTTACTGTCCTGTGTCCCGATACATATAGGAATTGCATCTATATCTGCAAATCTTTTAAACAATGCAGCCTTCCCTTCCATTACAGGTATCGCTGCCTTATCCCCTATATTTCCTAATCCAAGTACTGCCGATCCATCTGTTATTACTGCAACCGTATTCCCCTTCATTGTATACTTATAGACATTTTCACTGTCTGCAGCTATTTCTTTACATGGCTGTGCAACTCCTGGAGTATATACTGTACTAAGTTCTTCCCTGTTTTCAAGGGGAACCTTGCACTTCACTTCCAGTTTCCCCTTATTTTCACTATGAAGCTGTAACGCCTTCTCATAATAGTCCATAACAAACCTCCTTAAATTTATAGAAAATTCCAGAATATGAGGACAGTCAGTACCTCACTAATGCCTGCATTTATATAATAACAGAAAATCTCTTAAAAATCAAAAACAGGATATCTGAAACGGAGATAATAAAATCTACACACAAGATACCCTGTTTTTTCATTTATTCTATTGCGGAATTAAGCCAATTCTTCAAACTGATCTTTTCCTACTGCACATAATGGACACAGCCAGTCTTCAGGTATATCTTCAAACGCTGTTCCTGGTTCTACTCCACTATCAGGATCCCCTATTTCAGGATCATAAACATATCCACAAACTACACATACGTACTTTTTCATTTTCCCTCCAAAATTTTATATTTAAATATTTTTATACTAAATTTATATACAATAAATCAAATCAATTTCACAAAGGATTTCATCTTTACTGATTTCCGGACTACTGTATTAACAGATTTTATTCACCTTTTCCTAAAGCTTCATCAAACTCATACAGTGCTGCTGTATTTTCATCAACTTTAAACAGGTTCAGTTTAGTTATTATAGTGTTAAACAGATCTTCTTCTTCTTCCTGTTCAGTTACAAACCAGTTCAGGAAGTTTTCAGCTCCATAGTCACCTAAGTTTCTTGCAAGGCCATAAATTTTTTCAATTGATTCAGTTACTGCCTGCTCATGTGCCATGGCATCATCAAATACTTCTAAAATCGTCGAGAAGTCCCCTTTAGGTGTTTCCAATGCTTCCAGCACTATCTTCCCACCTCTTAAAAGGATATAATCATAGAATTTCTGTGCATGCTCCCTTTCTTCTTCAGCATGACCGTTCATCCATTTTGCAAAACCATCCAGTCCAATATATTGGAAGTGGGCTGACATCGCCTGATACTGGTATGCTGCCGCCAGTTCCATATTCAGCTGTCTGTTTAGTTCTTTTTCTAAATCCTTTGATAATTTCATTCGTAAATCAACTCCATTCTTTCTTTATATATACATTTTTTATGCATCCCTCTTCTGTCTAGACACACCGTATTAATTTTTATGTTTTCTGCCGTCTTTACAGTTTGAACAGGTACCCTTTAAATAAAAATGCGTTTCTTCTATTTCGACATTTCCCAGCTTCTGAAGTTCCAGCTTAGATAAATCTATATCAAAATCTATGATATTTCCACAGGATGTACATTTAAAATGCCCATGCGTTCCTGTTACAACATCATATCGTACTTCATTGTCTTCTATGATAACTTCATGTACAATGTTACTGTCAACAAAAATATTTAATGTATTATATACTGTTGTCTTTGACAAAGTAGGAATTTCAGTCAAAAGACTTTGAAATATATCGTCAACTGTAGGATGTGTATGGTTATCCAATAAATATTGAAATATTTTTATCCTCTGAATGGACGGCTTTATTCCATTCTCTTTTAAATATTCTCCTACATTCATTCTTTACACTCCTTCCTTATTCAATACAGTTTTGTAATATTTCAATCTCAAACTGTCATTTTTGTATTCATTGTAATTTTATAATGTTTGGTTGATAATGTCAATTATTTTTTTTTATTTAATAATCAAAGTATTTATTTCTTTTTATATTTCATCAGATATCTGTCTATATTTTCACCATATTCATTTTCTAGCTTTTCAGCTATTTCAAATCCTGCATTTCTATATATCCTCTGTGCCTTCTCATTATCAATGGCAACTGTCAGGTCTATTTCAGTAATATTCCTTTCTGACAGATATTCCATAACATGGCCCAATAATTTTCCTGCAAATCCCTGATTTTCATATTTGGGTACAGTTGAAACACCGTAAATAAAAGCATTTCCTACTTTAAAGCTGCTCAGCACCTCTATTACTGAAACAAGTTCTTCCTCCGCTCCGCCTTTTTCCCCCGTTTCTGACTTAACTATTACAAAAACCTTTCCGTATTTTGCAAAAGGTTTTATATTCCACTTCCCTACAGAACCTTCCCCAAAGACGATATTTTCATGTTCAACTATATCTTTCATGAGCTTGATGTCTTCTCCTGCATCAATCTCCTTTATATAAAAAAATGACAACTATATCACTCCCATCAATAAATCACTTTATATAGATATAGCCCTTCTGAAGGGGCTAATATTTTTTCGCCGTTTTCATCAGGAAATTCCAGCTTTTTCCTTATATAGCCTTCTTCCCTTTCTCCAAAGTATACTGCCAGTGCCGATCCTATCATTATCCTTACCATAGTTTTCAGGAAGGAGCTTCCACATATCTCTATTTTAATTCTTTTTTCTTCCCTATCACAAGAACAGTTTATACTGTATATTTCCCTGACAGTGTTTCTAAATGCTTTATCCTTTTTCATAAAACTTCTGAAATCATGCTTTCCCAGATAGATATTCATAATTTCCTGTAACCTGTCTACTTCTAACCCCTTTTTTATACCTGCTATATAACCTGCTTCAAAGGGAGTAATGTCATCTGCTTCTTTCATTATGTACACATATGTTCTTTTTATTGCATCAAATCTGGAATTAAAGCTTTCCTCCACTTCTTCTATTGATAATATCTTTATTTCTTTGTACAGATGCTTATTTAGCTGATGTTTTATTACCTCAACAGGGATGTTATCAGCCACTGTAAAGTTTGATACCTGACCTAATGCATGAACCCCTTTATCTGTCCTTCCTGATGAAACAATATTTACTTTCTGGGAAAATCTTTGAAACATTACCTTTTCTATTTCCCCTTGGACTGTCTTCAATCCTCTTTGCCGTTGAAATCCATAAAATTTACTTCCGTCATACTGATACACTATTTTTATATTTTTCATTTTCCCTTTCACTCTATTCCATTTAATATGAAATTATAAGCAATTTCTAAGTCTTTTACTTTATGATATAGATAGATTAAAAATTTACTTATAATAAATAACTTTTTTCTTCAAATAACTTCCTTAAGAAAAGACTTTGCTTAATTGTGAAGTCTTTTCTTATTTTAACATATGTATGTATGCCTATAAAAAGAAAAAAGGAGCCTCCTTAAAGTAATTTAGCAATAAAATATTCACTGACTAATGTTTTATCAGGCAGCATACATGAAACTGTTACATGTCCTATTTAAATATAAGCTATTACTTTCTTATTCGGTCCTTTTAAAATCTGGTACCCCCTTATTATTAAAACTATTTAAAAATAATATTATCATTCTGATCAAATTCTACACGTGCCAGCGAATGAAGATTTATATTCTTTTCCCTTAACTTCCTTCCGCCTTCCTGAAAATACTTTTCTATAACAATTCCTACACCTGACAGTTCTGCTCCTGCTGTTTCAACCAGTTGTGCAAGTCCCAAGGCTGCAGAACCATTAGCAAGAAAGTCATCTATTATCAGAATCTTATCATTTTTATCTATATAGTTCTGAGATACACGTATTTTATAGCTTTTATCCTTTGTATATGAATAAACTTCACTTTCATAAGTTGTCGCATCCAGATTCTTACTCTCAAATTTTTTAGCAAATACAACCGGAACATTGAAATATTGTGCGGCTATTACAGCTATTGCTATCCCCGAAGCTTCTATAGTCAGTATTTTAGTAACTTCCACATCAGAAAACCTCTTCTTAAATTCTTTTCCTATTTCATTAAGACATTCAATATCAAGCTGATGATTCAGGAACGAATCAACTTTTAAGATACCTCCTTCTCTTATTTTACCGTCTTTCAATATTTTCTGTTTCAAATATTCCATATTGGACCTCCTTAAATTTTTATAAAAAAAGAGCACATTTAAACTGATATGCTCTTGTAAATTAGGTATTTAAATTGCTATGAAATATCGCAAATAGGACACGATTGTTAGTTTCTAAATTTATATATACAGATATTTTTTATAAAATGGTGCGAAAGGTGGGACTCGAACCCACATGCCGGAGGCGCTAGATCCTAAGTCTAGTGCGTATACCAATTTCGCCACTCTCGCATTTCATATATTTTCAGATGGTGAGCCATACTGGAATCGAACCAGTGACACCATGATTAAAAGTCATGTGCTCTACCGACTGAGCTAATGGCTCATAATATGGGGTGACCGACGGGACTCGAACCCGCGACAACCAGTGCCACAAACTGGCGCTCTACCAACTGAACTACGGTCACCATGTATATCAAATTAATCTCTACTTCTGTTTTAAAAAAAAATGGAGCGGGAGACGAGGGTCGAACTCGCGACATTCAGCTTGGAAGGCTGACGCTCTACCAACTGAGCTACTCCCGCATAAAATTACTAATGGTCGGTGTAGTAGGATTTGAACCTACGACCCCCTGCTCCCAAGGCAGGTGCGCTACCGAGCTGCGCTATACACCGTCATTTAATTTTATGTTTTACCTTTCCTTTCAGACAAGAATTATATTACCATTTTTGTTATCAATTGTCAACTATTTTTTTTATTTTTTTATTATTTTGTTGTCCAACAGAGTGAAATCCACTATTTTTCATTATTTAAAATGTCATTTTACAGTTAATCTAGAAATAATAAATTTCATTCATATGGATGTATTCTATTTAAGGATACCTTTTTGTTTTTAAATATTCTTTAGTATGGCAGTCTATAATATTTCTAGCAATCTTTTTATATTTCTGTTGCTTCAGTACCACATACCAAACAAAAAGCCATCAAAATAAAATCATAAAATTTTATTTAACATGGCTTCTTGCTATAGTTTCTTCTACTGTATTCTTATTAAGTCACTGTCCTATTATCAATTCTTTTTCTCTCTTGTCACTATTCTTATTTTTTCAGAAACTGCTGTTTCTCCTGAAATATTAATAAAATTCCTGTTTCTTATGTTTCTAATTTCTCCTTCTATCAGACCTTGTCTATTATTCATCATCTGTTCATTTAGAATTATACTTTCCGATAAATTTATCTTTTCCTGAATTCCTTCCGTTATTTCCACTTCTTCATGGACATTTTTATCATTATTATCAGAATTTTCAATATTTTCCGTACTCACAACACCTTTTATCAGAATTTCTTCTCCAGGTTTTTCCAATATTTCCTCTGTGCCATTTGCAAGTATATATCCTTTCCTGTCAGCTATCTCCTGTATGTCAAGTTCTGCTTCATCTTCACTTGCTATCTGTTCTCCTTCCAGATTGTTAAATATTTTTTCTGCCATTTCTGAGATTTCTTTATCTATATCAGATGTCCCCCTATCTTCCTTTTGTCCATCTTCTGATTTTATCGTATCTGCTGTTTCTTTTTCAGGATTTAAGGTTTTTATCCTTTCTTCCATAATTTCTTCCATGCTCTCTGATTCGACATCTTTTTTACCACTTAAAATTTCCCTTATGTCACTTCCCTTTACAGCAATATTTTTTATATCTTCCAGACTGGTGTCAGATTTATTTTCTGTAGTTACTGATTTCCCGTCTGAAATAGTATCCCCATTATTTTCAGACATCTTTAATTGTATAATTTCCTTTATAAGATTGCCTTCTCCATTCTGATTATCAGTCACTTCTTCCTGGAAAGATTCCTTTCCCAGTGCTTTTTTCATATATGCCGTTATCATTTCTGCATTTATTTCAGGTTCCTTCTCTTCTATTACTGTATTCTTTACAGTTTTTACAGAAGAGTTCACTTTCTTAGTCTTTATTTTCTTGACTGCAGCAGATTGTGCAACCTGCCTTTCTGATTCTGATTTCTTTGTCCTAATCTCTCCGTCAGCTGTTATTGTCACGTCATTTATACTTACCAGATCACCCTTTGTGTTTACTCCTGCTCCCTTATCATTGGAAATTATATCTATCTTTCCTGCATACATGCTTCCTGCAGATTTCCCATCTACCGCTATTCCAGTATATGTCTCCCCCTTACTTTTTATTTCCTTTGTTCTATATTCATAAGTCTGGCTACCTGAAGATATCAGTATTCTCGTATCTTTGGAGCCTTTTATGAGTCCTGCTACATCAATTGTCTTCCCTATAAGCTCAAGCTCAGAAAGATTAAGGGCATCTATTCCTTTTTCTCCTATCTGTATATTCCCTTCACTAACTTCTATAGACTTGATATCTCCATTTTCAATGTTCAGTCTTCCAGTTGTAAGCGTAACCCTGTCTGAATTTAAAAAACCTCCTCCATTTACTGCTATACCATTTCTGTTTGCTATTATCACATCAGCTTTTTTCCCTGCCACTTCCACATATCCATTTATATCAGTCCTATTTTTACCCTTTATTTCTGCTATAATTAAATTTGCTTCTATTCCGTTATCAAGGTTACGGTTTCTCGCTATAAGTCCTGCTATTTCTGTTTCTGTAACTACATTCCTGCTGTTATTCAGTACGAGCCCTCTCTCTCCTACCTGAAGCTCCATTAACGAGTTATAGCTAGTTCCATTTCCAGATGGCTTCGCTATATCTATCTGGTCTATCCCAGAAACAGTTTTAGTTACCTTTGTACCTATATTAGCAGGATCCGGTATTATTTCCGAAAATGTATTTAAAGAAAAAAACAGAAGCATATAAAAAGCTACTGTTTTTTTCATCAGTTTATTTCTTATATATATATTATGAGTTGTGCTAAATATAGATTTAATCTCCATAAATATCATTCCTCTCTTTAACTTCTCCTCGATATTTTATTTCTGCTTAATTATACCTTTATATTTAATAATAGTCAAGTTTTTTCCATGGTTTTTAATGTTTTTTTTGGAAAATTTAATACTCTCTACTATAAAGTACTATTATAGTTCCGGATTACATATTCATAATATTCCTTAAATTTCCCACCTATTATCTTTAAATCCCTATCCTTGGCAATTTCATATGCATTATCTATTATCCTGTCAATATCTGCTATCTCATTATTTACAAGCTTTTTTATTTTTTCGCAGAACTCATCGTTATTCTTTGCCTTAAAGCAGTTTTCTCCGTCAGTAAGCCAGCCTTCATATACCGGTATATCTCTTACTATTATAGGAAGTTTAGCAGATAATGATTCCAGTACAACAATCCCTTCATTTTCTTCATAAGTCATAAACAGGAAGGCAGCAGCTCCACTGAACGCCCCTATCAGCATCTCCTTTTCCACATATCCTGGAAAAAGAAGATTCCTTGGAGGATTGTCAATTATTTTCTGTATTTCCCGTGGAAGCATAGGTTTTATACTTGAAGACCCGAACCATAAGAACTGATAATCGCTATTTCTTTTTACTATTTCAATAAAATCCTTTATTCCTTTCCTTTCAAAAGGAAGTCCCGCTGTTATAATAAGTGGCCTGTCTATTTTGTATTCCTTCAGGAATTTGTCTTTAAGTTCTTTATTTTTACTGAATCTGGAGGTATCAACTCCATTAGATATGACTCTTATTTCCTTCTTTTCAGTCAGATATTTTTCTTTTATTAGATTTTTAGTGTATTCTGTAGGTGAAATCAGATAATCTGCACCATTGTAGAGTTTTTTAGCCCATACCCTTATAAGTGGTGCCAGCTGGTTACTAAATTTTACACTTCCCTTAAAGTCTTCATAAGTTGTATGGGTATGATAAATTACAGGTTTCCCCTTTTTTTTAGCTTCCTTGAGAATTTTCCATGACTTCAGTCCTATTGTATTTATATGCACAAGGTCATATTTTTCCTTTGGATCCAGTGTAAATTCAACATTATTTGCTCCAAGGGCTTCTACCTGATGATTTAAGACTTCCCCAACGCCTGATCTGCTGAATGTATTTTTCCCCTCTGAAAATAGTAAAACTTTCACTGCTATCATACTCCTCTATAGTTTTTTTATAAACTGCCTCCACTCTCTCACCAAATTTTTCAGCCGTATAATCCTGTGATACATTGAAGGCATTTTCTATCATCTTTTCTTTAAATTCCTTATCATTTTTCAGAAGAAGAATATTATTTATAAATTCTTCTTCATTTCTATATACTAGTCCGGCTTCATTTTTTATGAGCAGTTCTTCCAGATTCAAGTCATACCTTGCATTTACAGGGACTTTTGCTGCCATAGCTTCTACAAATGTAAGTCCCTGGGTTTCTGATATGCTTGCATTTAAAAACACATCTCCCATCTGATAATAAACCGCTACCTTGTCATGCGGTACTTCTCCTGCAAATATTACCCTGTCTTCTATGCCAAGACTCCTTGCCTGTTCCTTCAGGGAATCTGTCACCGGTCCTCTCCCTACAATCATGAACTTGAAGGACTTATCCTCTATTTTGGAAAACATGTCTATTAGGACATCTATGCTTTTTTCTTCAGCGATCCTTCCAATATACACACATAAAAATTCTGTTTCATCTATTCCAAAACTTTCACGCATAAACCTGATTTCTTCATCTGTATAATTTCCTCTATAGAATTTTTCAAGATCAAGACCAGTAGGAATTATATTCATTACCTTATCCACATCATAAGAATAGAGGATATCCTCTACTTTTCTTGTTGGGACAATTAATGCATTTGACTTCTCACAATAAAATTTACTTATGGCTGCAGCAAGCTTTTTGGCCTGGACAGTAAAATGACCTTTCGTAATATAATGTGTATAGTACTCATAAAGAGTATGGTATGTATGTACTAGAGGGATATCTAGATTTATGGCTGCAAATCTGGCAAAAGTACCTACTCCCCATTCTGTCTGGGAATGGATTATATCCAACTCCAGTCTTTTAATCTTTTTTATTATTTTTGATGAATAAAGCAGACCTAGCCTATACTGAGGTAAAGGTTTAAATTCGACACTTGGAACCCTTAGGACATTCGGTTCTACTTCAGGTGCATCAGGATCTGTTGTAGTAATTATATAAACCTTATGCCCCCTTTTCCTTAATTCCCTTTCAAGTGTTGATATAGAGCTCACAACTCCGTTAACCTGCGGTCTGTAAGTATCAGTAAATATCCCTACTCTCATATTTTACTCCTTATTAATTTAAACAATAGCTTTTCTTCTATTATTTAAATTCAAAATTTATCTTTTTGTCTAATTTCCCGGAAGTTCTAAGAAGTACTTTCCTATTTTCCCCATCCTGTAGTCCCTTAAAATCCTTCCTGCAACTATTTCGTAATTGTGTTCTTCATTTTTTAATATTCCTAGTCTTCTTTCAAGTATTTCAAAAATCTTATAATTTTCAAGACTATAAATTTCTTCTTTTCCAATATAGCTCTCAAGATTATATGCTTTTTCAAGTTCTTCAATTTTACCTAATTTCTTCAGTTTAGAAAGAAATTCTGATGCCACCTCTTCTAAAGAAAGGACATTATCTTTTATTGAGCCTGTTATAGCCAGATTATAAGCTGTTTCTTCATCTTCAAACTTTGGCCAGAGTACTCCCGGAGTATCTAGCAGTTCCAGCTTATTGTCTATTTTTATCCACTGCTTTCCTCTTGTAAATCCTGGAGTATTTCCCACTCTTGCCTTATTCTTATTGACAAACTTGTTAATGAATTTTGATTTCCCGACATTGGGTATACCCACTATCATCGCTCTTACTTCTGTTTTCCTTAGACCTTTCTTTTTCATTTTTTCCAGCTTATCATCATATATCTTGTCTGTTATTTTCCTCAGTTCATTGAAATTTGTACCTTTTTCTACACTAAGTGCTATGAAGTAATCTGAAATCTTATTTTTAAGGAAATAGTCTTCCCATTTTTTCAAGTCCCTTCCGTCAACAAGATCTACTTTATTCAGTACTACTATTTTCTGTTTTCCGCCTGCAAGACGTGATATATCCGGATTCTTACTTGAAATAGGTATTCTTGCATCCAGTATCTCTATTACCAGATCGATTATTTTAAGATTTTCAGTAATCATATCCTTTGTTTTCTTCATATGACCCGGATACCAGTTAATATTCATCTACAGCCCCCTCTTCAGATTTATTTTTCAGATAAATTCCGTCATCATCTTCAGATCTGATAAATAATACAATTTCTCCCTTTATAGGCTTTTTTTCCAGCTTTTCTATAATTTCTGAAACATTTCCCCTTATAACTTCCTCGTATATCTTTGTCAGCTCCCTAGTTATGACGATGTACCTCTCTCCAAGATATTCCTTTATATCCCTTAACGTCTTTAAAATTCTATTTGGGGATTCTAGAATAACAATTGTCCTTTCTTCAGATTTCAGCTTATTTAAAAGAGTCTGTCTCCCTTTCTTTTTAGGGAGAAAGCCTTCATATGCCATCCGTCTTATATCAAGTCCAGAAATGCTGGCACCAGTAACAATTGAAGATGCTCCTGGTATTCCAGTTACTTTTATGCCTTTTTTTAATACTTCATTTACAAGTTCAAAGCCCGGATCAGAAATACAGGGAGTACCTGCATCTGTTACCAATGCTATCTTTTTCCCGTTTTCAAGCAGATTTATTATATTTTCTATCTGATGAATCTTATTATGTTCATGATACTGGTATACTGTATTTTCTATTTCATAATAGGATAGAAGCCTTTTTGTTATCCTTGTATCTTCAGCAAATATATAGTCTACCTCCTTCAGAATTCTGACAGCTCTGAAAGTCATATCCTCTAAATTGCCTATAGGTGTCCCTACCACATAAAACATAGCATCTCCCAAAAAATTTTCTTATTTTTTATTACTTCCAAGTTTCTTATTCATTTCTTCTATAGCTTTTTTCAGCTGTACATCTCCTGAAGCTATTATTTTTTTAGCTTCCTTTTCACCTTTATCTTTTATGAGTATTTCCTCTATTTCCTTTTCCCTGTTCTTCCTTGCCTCTTCCGAATCATTTGCATATCCTTTTAAAGTAAGAAGTTCTTCCATTTCCACTTTAATATCAGGCTCAATCCCTTTTTCATGGATGTAGTTTCCTTTAGGTGTAAAATACTGGGCAATAGTCAGTTTAACTGCATCATTTGTCTTAAGCGGTATCACCTGCTGAACAATCCCTTTACCAAAAGTCTTTTCTCCTATTATCGTCCCTCTCTTATAATCCTTTACTGCTCCTGTAACAATTTCTGATGCTGAAGCACTTCCCTTATTTATCAGGATTATTAACGGAAAGTCTCCCATATATTTAAGTGTCCTGTTATATTTCCTTTCCTGACCATTTTTATATTTCAAGGATACTATCAGGTTTTCCTTTACAAGAAGGGAAGTCAGATCCTGTGCTTCCTGTAATGAACCTCCGGGATTCAGTCTTAAATCCAGGATAAGCCCTTTCATCCCTTTAGCCTGTAAATCTTTTATTGCTTTTTCAACTTCAGCCCCCACATGATTCCCAAATCTTAGAAGACTTACATATCCTATATTATTCTGGAGTATCTTACTCTCCACCATTTCAAGTTTTATCTTTGCTCTTGTTATTACAAACTTTAAAGGTTCTTTTCTCCCATTCCTTATAACTTCAACCGTAACTTTTGTCCCTTCCTTACCTTTCAGCATTTTTACTGTTTCACTAGCAGTAAGAGGAAGGATATCCTTATCATCAACTTTAGTTATCTTATCTCCAATTTTTATACCTACTTTTTCTGCAGGACTCCCTATAAAAGGCGACGTAACTTCCATCACTTCTCCCTTTTTCTTCTGTACAGACATTCCTACTCCTACATATTCACCTTCCATATCTTCAGCAAAACCAAGCAGATCTTCCTTTGTCAGATATTCTGAATAGGGATCGTTCAATTTACTTACAACCCCTGCTACAGCCCCCTGGTAAAGTTCCTCCTTGCTTGGGGTAGCATCCTTTCCTACATGTTTATTTTCAATAAGATTGATTACCTCTACTATCCTGCTCAGTTCCACAACATCTTTTGAATATCCTGCACTAGTATTTTTTTCATTTCTGGAAGACTTTATGACTGCTGTAGCACAGAATAAAGGTATGCTTACGAGCATAACTCCCAATAATGCATGAAGCAACTTGTTTTTTTTCATTACTTTACCGTTCCTTTCCTGGAATATATTATTCCTCTATTTTAAAATTAATCAACGCTAGAAACTCCTTATTTCCTTTACTCCCCTTAATCGGAGATTCTTTAACCCCCTGCAGTTCATATCCTGACTCTTTTATAAAAGAAATTATTTTCTTAATAGCTTCATCATGATACTCTTCTTCTATAACAATCCCATTTTTCCCTATCTTATCTTTTCCAACTTCAAATTGAGGTTTTATAAGCATTATAACATAACCTGTCTTTTTAAGGAATTTTTCCAGATAGGGAATAACCTTCGTTAAGGAAATAAAAGAAACATCTATGACAATAAAATCAGCCATACTGTCATTTAAATTCTCGGGAGCAAGATCTTTTATATGGGTTTCTTCAATTGAAACAACTCTTTCATCATTTCTAAGCTTCCAGTCAAGCTGGTTTGTCCCAACATCGACACTGTACACTTTTTCTGCACCATTCTGAAGGGCACAGTCAGTAAATCCCCCTGTAGAAGCTCCTATATCAAGTACTGTCTTACCATTAAAATCAAGATTCCATACTTTGATAGCTTCTTCCAGTTTTAAACCTCCACGGCTTACATATTTCAATCTGTCCTTTATTCTTATTTTAAGATCCTCGCTATCTTTAAAATTTGTTCCAGATTTAGTGACAGCCTGTTCATTTACAATCACGTTTCCTGCCATTATTTCCCTCTTAGCCTTTTCCCTTGTTTCAAAGAAACCCCTTTCCACAAGAATTAAATCAAGTCTTTTTTTCATACTTTTCCTTAACTCCTACATAATAAAATATTTTTCTTATTTTTTCATTTATTTTTTATTATTTAAGTCAAATTTCTCTAAATTTCCCATTTTCTAAATTTTACGTATATTAAAAATTATCCAAGTATATATCCTTTAAATATTATCCCTACTGCAACTCCCAGAAGGCTTCCTATAAGGACTTCAAGAGGAGTATGTCCTAAAAATTCCTTAAATTCCTCGCTTATTATTTCTATACCATCCCTCTTTTCTATACTGTCTACCAGAGTATTAAGGGCTTTAGCATGTTTTCCTGCCTGCCTTCTTATTCCTGTAGCATCATACAGGACTATTCCCATAAAAACCATTGATACTGCAAATTCTACTGAAGACGCACCTTTAAGTAAAAATACTCCTGTAGACAGGGAAACAACTGTAGAAGCATGAGAACTCGGCATTCCACCTGTCTGAAACAGTCTCCTCCACTGTATACGCCCACCCCTTAAAAGAGGTGAAAATACTTTGTAGAACTGTGCAATAAAGCAGGAAACTGCTGCTACGTCAAGTAATCTGTTCCCAAATATTATACCACTATTCATTTTCTATTTTTTCCCTTTCTTTCTAAACTGGTTAAATTCCTGAGTTATTTTCCCGTTCTTATTATCTGCTTTAAAAAAAATCAAGACTTTTCCGATAGTATCTACAAATACTGACTCTGTCTTACGGGATATCTCGTTTCCAAGTTCCCTGTCAATTTCCACGCTTGAGTTCTGAAGTATCTTAACCTTTATCAGCTCCCTTTTTTTAACTGCTAAAGCTATGCTTGTAATGACATTTTCATCTATGCCCTCTTTCCCTATCCTGACTACGGGATCAATGTTATGGGCAATTTTTTTTAAAAAAGCTCTTTCCTTACTTGAAAGATTCATCCTAAACCTCCATTATTATAGGGAGAATTATCGGTTCCCGATCTGTCTTCTTATTTAAGAATTCTCCTATTTTCAGTTTTAATCTCTGTTTTATCTTACCTATTTCCGTAATATTCTGTGTTTCCATATTTGCAAGTTCCAGCCTTATCAGTTCCCTCGTTTCAGAAAGAAGACTTTCGGCATCCTTATTATACACAAATCCTCTTGTTACAAGTTCAACCTGTCTAGTAAACTTACCTGTCTTATACTGGGATATTGCAATTATTACTATTCCGTCATCAGCCAGATTCTGTCTATCTTTTAAGACGGCATTTCCTATATCTCCTATTCCAAATCCGTCTACTAAAGTTACTCCACTTGGAACTTTTCCTACTGCCTTAAATTCCGACTTTGTCAGCTCCAGCTTCATTCCATTTTCAGCAAGGATTATATTATTTGACGGAATCCCTACAGCTTCTGCAAGTTCCTTATGCTTCTTTAACATTACATACTCCCCGTGTACCGGCATAAAGAACTTAGGTTTTATAAGGTTTAGCATAAGTTTCTGTTCCTCCTGGCATCCGTGACCTGAAACATGTATTCCCATTCCCTTTTCAAAGACTACATTTGCATGTCTTTTCATTAACTGGTTTACATTCTTGTATGCAGCTTTTTCATTTCCTGGAATTGGAGTCGCTGATATTACTACAGTATCCCCTTCCCTTAGCGAAATATATTTATGGGAGCCGTTTGCTATCCTTGACAATGCGGCAAGGGGTTCTCCCTGCGTCCCTGTACATAGTATGAGTACCTTGTCTGCTGGAAGTGTTTCCACTTTATCAATGTCAATCATTATCCCTTTAGGAATTTTCAGATATCCAAGATTAGAGCATATTTCAAATATCTTTACCATGCTCCTTCCGTCTATAGCTATCTTCCTTTTATTACTTTCAGCAATATAGATTATCTGCTGCAGCCTATGTACATGTGAAGCAAATGCTGCAAGTATTATTCTTCCCTTAGCTTTTGCAAATTCTTCCTTTAGACTCTCTCCTACTGTCCTCTCTGAAGGAGTAAAACCTGGAATCTGGGCATTTGTACTATCTGAAAGAAGTAATTCTACGCCTTCTTCTCCAAGCTGTGCAAGTCTTCCAAAGTCAAATCCTTCCCCGTCGACAGGAGTCAAATCCACTTTAAAATCTCCTGTGTGAAGTATTGTCGCTGCAGGTGTCTTTATGCATATAGCATAGCAGTCTGCAATACTATGGGTAACACTTATAAATTCTACCGTAAAATATTTAGATATTTTCAGTATGCTTCTCCCCTTTATTACCTTCTCCTTAGGGAGTTTTGCATCTTTTTTTTCAAATTTAGCCTTTGCAAGTTCTAAAGTCAGTCTGCCTCCGTACATAGGTATGTCTTCTGAACCCAGTTTCTGATACAGATAAGGTATTGCCCCTATATGGTCTTCATGTCCATGCGTCAGGAGCAGTGCCTTTATCTTGTCCTTATTACTCTCCAGATACGAAAAGTCCGGTATAATGACATCTATTCCCAGATGTTCATTTTCTGGAAATGTCAGTCCCGCATCTACAATTATTATTTCATCCTTGTACTGGAAAGCTGTCATGTTTTTCCCTATTTCTTCAACTCCTCCTAAAGGAATAATATACATTTTTTCCTCTTTTTTCTTACTATCATTTTTTAACTCCCCTTTTTCAGGTATAAACTTAGAACCTGCACCTTCTGTTGAATATTCTTCATTATACACTGCCGTATTCTGTATTCCTGCCTTTATTCTATTTAAACTGGCACTTTTGGAAAAATTTCTTTTAAAAGGATAATCTGTTTTCTCATTTCCTTTTTTTCCAACTTTTTCCGACATCTAGTAACCTCCTTTTCAATTTATTATTTTTTTACTGTCTTTTGATTATTTTTATTTGCATTTGCCTGATTTTTCTGAGCTTCAGCTGCTGCGGCCTGTCTTTGCCTTGCTTCCATTACTTCCCTGTATTTCTGTATGAAAAGTCTTGCAACATTTCCTGAAGCCACTCCTCCATATCCTCCACCTTCTACAATGGATACGAATACTATTTCAGGCGAATCAGATGGAAAATACCCTGCTATCCATGAATGGTGATCCCTGAATCCTGTATTCTGTGCCGTTCCTGTCTTGGCAGAGACCGGATAATTAGGAATCCTTAATATTTTTGCCGTTCCTCCTGCTCCGCTTACAGGAAGTCTTAATGCATTCTGAACTAACTTTAATGTTTCTTTACTTATATTTAACTTTCTTACTGCTTGAGGCTTATTTTCCTCCACTTTACCATCATATAGTACAAACTTATCTACAACGGTAGGCTTCATTACAACTCCATCATTAGCTATCATCTGATACACAGAAGCCATCTGTAACGGAGTCGTCAAAACAAATCCTTGACCGATTGACATATTTATAAGATCTCCTGGAAGCCATCTCTGGTCTCTAGGATTCTTAAATCTCTTTTTCTTCCATTCAGGTGTAGGAAGAGTTCCGCTTAATTCTCCAGGAATATCAACTCCTGTCTTTTCACCTATTCCAAATTCTCTAGAATACTTTAGTATATTTTCAAGACCTGCCTTCTGTGAAAATACATAATAATAAGTATTTACTGATTTTTCCATTGATTTATTGAAGTTTGTAATCCCACTTCCAAATCTGCTGGCATCCCTGAACACCCTTCCACCAAATTTATACTGTCCTGTAGACATTACAGTATCATAAGGGGATATACCCGATTCAAGTATTGCTGCTCCTGTTACAGCCTTGTATATTGATCCAGGAGGATATAGTCCAGCTATTCCCTTATTTAAGAGGGGCTTCGTCTTTGAATTCACCAGTTCATTCCACTGTTCATCAGGAATTCTTGAACTGAGAAGGTTCAGGCTTATTTCGGGATAACTTACAAATGTTATAATTTTACCTGTCTTAGCCTCCATTGCAATAAAAACACCGCTTTTCCCTTCAAAAACCTTTGTCATGTATTTCTGCATTTCAAGGTCAATTGACAGGTATATACTTTTACCTGCAAAACTGTCAGAGTTTTCTAGACGCCTTATTATATTCCCCTTAGCATCTACTTCAACATTTTCAATACCATCTTGACCTTTCATTTCCTTATCATAATATTTTTCAACACCCTTTTTACCTATCAGGTCGCTGTTCTGATACCCCTTATCTTTTAAATTTTCATATTCCTTTTCACTTATAGGTTTTACATTTCCTATTACATGTGAAGCAATATAGTCTTCAGGGTAGAACCTTTTATTGTATTCCACTATATCTATCCTGTCATTATCAATTTTTTCAATTGCCTTAAGTGCAATATTCTTGTCAAGGTCTTCAATTACAAGTATCTCCTTGTTTGTCCCTATACGAGGCTGCTTATAGAATCTGGATATTACATAGTCTGTTGTATACCCTGTCAGGCTGCTTATTTTCTGTATATCAGTTATTGTCTCATATATTTTTTCTGATGTGGATTTCTTTTCACTTGACAGCCTCTCCCTTATCTGGCTGTCATTCATACTCTGTATTTCCTTCAGTAGTGCTACATCTTTAGATGACAGCTGCTTTGTATCATAATGAATAAGTTTATAGCCTGTTATATTTTTAGCCAGCAGTTCCCCTCCCCTGGCAAATATTTCTCCTCTAGTTGCCTTTATAATATTTGTCCTTATTCTGTTCTGAAGTGCCTTCTCCTCATATTTAGAAGCTTCCAGTATCTGTATTGTAAAAAGCCTTGCTGCAAATACTAGAAAAATCAGTGCAACCAGGCAGATAAAGGCAACATATCTGGGACTTTTCTCCTCTTTATCCAATTCTCTCATATTCTACTGCTCCTTACTGTTCATTTACACCTTCATAAAAGGCATCCAGCTGGTAATACTCCCTTGCATCCTTATTAAATATGCTTATTATTATATCTCCTGAGTCAATAAGTACCCAGTTACATTCTTCAAGTCCTTCTATATTCCTTACATTTTCAAGACTTTTCTTAATGTCGACTGCTATAGCTTCCATATTCCTTGAAGAACTTCCTGTACATATTACTGAATAATCAAAGAACGGAGACTTTCCTCTCATATCGTACACTTTAATATCCTGTGCCTTCTTATCTTCCATTATGGAAATTATGGAAGATAGCTGTTTTTCCAAATCCATTGTCACTTTCATTTTTCACTTCCTTCTTAATTTTTAATTATTCTCTATTTTAAAACTCAAACTGTTCATCCAGAATTTGTTCAAGTTAAATAATATTTTTAAATAATATTCCCTTCAAGTAACATACCGTCAAAACCCGTTATATCTACATTGACAGTTAATCCTACATGTACATTTAAACCGTTATTTATATCACTTTCTTTCAGGCTAATAGCTACTTTCACATAATTTTCAGTATACCCATATGCCCTGTCTTCTGATATTTCCTCTATATACACCTTCTGCTTTGAAGACACCATACTTTTTCTGAATTCCTCGAATTTTCTCCTGTTCAGTTCTTCAACTGTCTTCACCCTATGTTTCTTTGCTGCGGCTTCTATTTTGCCTTCGAGCAGGGCTGCCGCTGTCCTTTCCCTGTCAGAATACGGAAACACATGTAAATCTGAAAATCCTATTGCCTCAAGATTTCTGACTGTATTATTAAAATTTTCATCTTCTTCCTGAGGGAACCCTACTATTACATCTGCTGTAAGGGAGATTCCTGGAACTTCCTTCTGTACTTTCTGTAATATTCCCACAACAAAATCTGCCTTGTATCTCCTTTTCATCAGATGCAGTATCCTGTCATCAAGTGACTGGACCGATACATGAAGATGAGGCATAAGTTTTGGATTATTCCTTAACATATAAAGGAATTTTTCTGTTATGGTATCTGGATAGACTGAACTTACCCTTACTCTTTCTACGCTTTCTATTTCAAGTATCTTTTCCAGAATAGAGTCAAAATCAGTTGTAGGTTCCAGATCTGAGCCATATTCACTAAGATTTATTCCTGTCAATACAATTTCCTTGTATCCCTGTTCCCCAAGATATCTTATTTCCTCCAGTACACTTTCTTCATTCCTGGATCTGCTGAGACCCCTGGCATATGGAATTTTACAGTAGGAACAGAATTTTGTACATCCGTCCTGTATTTTTACAAAAGCCCTTGCCTTTTCCCTTAAAATTGTATATTTTTTAGAACTGTATTCCTTTTCATCAAAAATATTGCTTACCTGATAATGAGACATATTCTTGTCGACTATGCTGAAGACATTTTCCTTCTTTGAATTTCCTATAATAAAGTCTATTTCCTTCATTTCCTTTAAATCATCAAGGTTCGTCTGGGCATAGCATCCTGTTGCTACAACTACCGAATCAGGATTAGTATTCTTAGCCCTTCTTAACATTTTCCTGTTCTTCCTGTCTGCTACATTTGTAACTGTACATGTATTTACAATATATATGTCCGCCTTTTCATCAAAGGGGACTTCCTTATAGTCATTATCTAAAAAATCTTTTTTTATGATTTCAGTTTCATATTGATTTACCTTACACCCTAACGTATAGAATGCCACTGTTCTTTTTTCCCTGTTTCTTTCAGTTTCCGTTATGCCTGTCAATTTTACATTATCTGTAGACATTTGCCAATATACCTCCTATGACAATTGCCGCTGTTTCTGCCCTGAGTATCCTCTTACCTAGACTGACTTCTATTCCCTTTACACTTTTCAAAAATTCTACTTCGCTTTCTGTCATTCCCCCTTCAGGACCGATTATATATAAAATATTCCTGTCCCCTTCATCGAAAAGATCAGCTATTGATTTTGATTCTTCACTGGCTTCGTAAGCATATATTATTTTATCATATGATTCATAGTTTATACTTTGTAGCCCAGTCACGGGTGCTATTTCTGTAAATTTTACACCTTTACATTGTTTCAGTGCCTCTCTTACTACAACATCCCATTTTTCCTTTTTTTCATCAATTTTCACAATTACTCTTTCCGTTTTTAAAGGTATAATCTTATTTATCCCTATTTCAGTTAATTTTTGAATGGCAAAATTCATCTTGTCATTTTTTAATATACCCAATGCCGCATCTATATTAATATTCAGCGAATAATTATCCTCATTTTTTTCTATTTTCCTTAATTTTATTTCCTTCTTTCCGATTTCAGTAATTTCAGTCATATATTCAAATTCACCGTCAATTACCCTTAACCGGTCCCCTTCCTTCATCCGGAAGACATTATGTATGTGGTTACAGTCTGCCCTGTCCCTTATTACAATTTCGTCTCCATTAATATTCTCTTTTTCAGCTATTACTGTCAGCAATTTAAGCACCTCTCTAAATTCCAGTTATTTATGGGAGCTCCCCTGTCTCCATCATTTATCCGGACCATTAGTAAAACCATAAATAGCAGAACAATAGTATACAGGATGTTAAAATAGCTTATTTTCAAAGCTTCCATTTCCTGCTTCATCATTTCCATCCTTCATAGATTTTTCAAGACCGAGATGTCTGTAACCGTGTTCCGTCACTACTCTTCCCCTCTGAGTCCTTTTTATATATCCTATCTTTACAAGATACGGCTCATAGACTTCCTCAATAGTCCTCTTATCTTCGCCTAGAAGGAGAGATAATGTGTCTATCCCTACAGGTCCACCATTATATACATTTATAATGGACTTCAGTATGTTCCTGTCCAGCTCATCCAGTCCGCTTTCATCCACTCCCAGCAGATTCAGTATACCTTCGACACTAGGTTTGTCAAGTATTCCGTTTCCTGTTACCAATGCATAGTCTCTGGCTCTTTTAAGGAGCCTGTTAGCTATTCTTGGAGTTCCTCTGCTCCTTCTGGCTATTTCCTCTATCCCTTCTTCATCATACTGGACATTAAGTATTCCGGCACCTCTTCTTATTATTTCCTTCAGCTCCTCAAGCCTGTAATATTCCATCCTATGAGTTACCCCAAACCTGTCCCTTAAAGGAGTGCTTAGCTGTCCTGCCCTTGTTGTCGCCCCAATCAGAGTAAACTGAGGCAGCTCAATCCTTATACTCCGTGCAGCAGGCCCTTTTCCAATAAGGATATCCAGTTCCCCGTCTTCCATTGCAGGATACAGTATCTCTTCAACAGATGTATTCAGTCTATGTATTTCATCAATAAACAGGATATCATTTTCTTCAAGGGATGTCAAAATAGCTGCCAGATCTCCTGCCTTTTCTAAAACCGGACCTGTAGTTATCTTTAAGTTTACTCCCATTTCATTGGCAATTACTCCTGCCAATGTAGTTTTCCCAAGTCCCGGTGGTCCATACAGCAATATATGATCCATTGATTCATTCCGGATTTTAGCAGCTTTTATAAAAATATTCATTTTTTCCTTTAAATCTTCCTGTCCTATATAATCTTTAAATGTCCTGGGACGTAGAGATTTCTGTATATTGTCTTCTCCCAGTTCTTCAGATGTCAATAGTCTTTCTTTTTCTATCATATTTACCGCCGTTATCTATATTTGTTTTAAAAATACCATTAAGAAGAATTGGAAGACTGCAATAATTCCTCCTAAAACTCCTCCTATTATTTCAATGTGTTTCAGTTCCTTTTTGGATATTCTCAATATTATTTCCTCTATTTCAGCTAAAGAAAAATTCATCATTTTTTCTCTCATTATTTCCCTGAAATTTATCTTTTCCTTTGCTGTTCCTATTATTCCTTCTATTATGTCTGCCTTATTTTCAAGTATCGCTTTTTTCATATACCCCTTTATCTTGTCTATAACTGAATCATTTACAAACATTTTCAAGAGCGGATTCTTTTCAAGGATATTTTCCTGAAGCTTCTTACCTATCACCTTGTCAAGCAGGCTATCTATCATCTCATCACTAAATTCACTATCCTGAAACTTTTCAGCTATATCATCAATGGATATAAGTTCCTTTTCCACAGTTTCTGATATATTTTCTGATATTTCTTCCCTTCTCTTGGGAATCAGCCCCTGTATCTTAAACAACAGGAAGTTCATTTCCTTATACGGTCTGAAAAGAAGCTTTATTGCAAGGTAGTTTGTAAACCATCCTATCAATGTTCCGACAGACACCATCATTAAAAATTGTATTATCAGATTTTTCAATTTATTCCTCCATTTTGTCAAATACATCCTGTACCCAGCTGTATGTTTTATAATATCATATTTACTTGTATTTTACAACTTTATCCTTAATCATTCAAAGGGGTTTATATAATTTTCCTTGTATATCTGTGGTATTATAGCTTATTTTTTATTGTTTTTCAAATTTAAAAGAGGCATTCTTAAAAAGCTCTTTTAAGAATGACCTCATTTTTAATCTACATCAAATTAATATATCGCCCTTATTCCTAGTCCACCTCTGAAGTTCTCTCCTTTTGTGTCATATCCCAGGTTAAGAGTAAATCCTACCCTCTGATTTTCAATTCCTAAGTTCAGGTCAGCCTTGAAGTTTCCTTTTCTGTCATCCTTCTCAGACCTGATTCCAAACCAGTCAGCATTTGTATATCTTACTCTTCCTCTGTTTCCGACATCTCCTACTTTACCTAGCTCAGTTTCATACGCCAGCCCTAAAGTAGTAATAAGTTTTGTCCTCTGTGCCATAGGCTGCTGATATTTAAATTCAATTCCTAATTCAGGTTTAATGGAATGATAGCTGTTGCTTTCTATTTCAAGCCTTATTTCTCCAGTATCTTCCTTTATTCCGTTAAATCTTCCATATTCTAGTTTCAAGCTTCCGTATGGTGTTATACTCGTCCTTTCACTTGTACGGAATTCCTTAGAAAGTTCATTTTTCAGTCCCACTCCGTATGTATAGTATGTTGACTGGGCACTGAATATGTCATCTACAACAAGGAATCTTCTATCCATTTCACTTCTCGAGATGTATCCTTCTCCTGATATAGTCCATTTTAAGCTTCCATTATGGTCAAAGGCTGTAGATTTAAATACTCCTGCCTTCAGCATAGTTGTATTTTCTCTAGATTTTCCTATATCCTTCAGCCTAAACTGGTTGTATACTGCTCCTGCATACCATCCTGTACTGTTCCCCAGTTTTATTGTTTCATCTTCATGGACATACGCTACTCCGTAGGCGTTGTTTGTATAGTCTATAATTCCTGCTGTATCTGTCCTGTATTCTCCTCTTGACCCGAATGTCTTAATCTTATTAGACTGCTTCGATTTATTTTCCCATTCCTTCTTCAGGTGTTTAAATTCCTTGTCAAGTATCGCACCTGTAGCCGCCATTCTCTGCTGAGTATTTCCATACTGATGTCCCATCATTTCGTCAAATGCCTGAACAAGAAGTATATGTTCATTATTTCCGATACTGTTCAGCTTAGTAAATACTTCCCTTTCTCTTGTACCTATAGCTTCCACTCCGTATCTCTGGTCAAGTCCATCTAGGAAGTTATATGTATCAGAAGAATTTACAGGTGTCTGAAGTTTTCCTGACCATACAGTATAAGGGACTTTTACAAGATACATATTTTCTATTACTTGAGTATCCGTATTCTGTTCAGCTTTAGCCATCCAAGTTAACGAATTTGAATATATCTGCCATCTTCTCAGTCCGTGGCTCTGTGCTTCCAGAATCATGTTGTTATACGGATTTATCAGTTCCTTGCTTAATTTCAGATATTTTTCATTTGTATGTTGTGTAGCTTCTGTTCCCACAATAAGATCTACATATTTCAGACCCATTCCTGTAGCAAGGTTTCCTATTCCGTTAATAGGTTTTGTTGCATTTACACCTGAAGTATCCAGATATATTCCTATTGACGAAGTCTGTATAGTTCCACTTCCTGGATTCAGTGAAGGGATTGAGTTTACAGTATGGACATAAGGAACCGGAACTCCATTATATGTAATTGTCGCATCATAAGTACCGTCATTATGGATAATTCCAACCTGATTTACAGGTGAAACTCCCATTATCTTAGAACCGTCTGAAATTACCGCTACTGCAACAGCATTGTCCCCTTCAGCTTTTACAGCTTCTGCATCTCCATTTATGCTTGCAGTCTTCTGGTCACCTGAAATTACAAATTCTCCTCTGTTTACAAGCGTTACTTTACCAGCTATAGCTATTCCTATTCCATCTTCTGCATTTATGTATATTTTTCCTCCCGGATGGTTGTGGAGTGTAGCTTCCCTCATTACAGCAATTCCAACCTGTTCCTTGTTACCTGAACCAACTGTAGTTATTGTTCCGTAGTTATGTCCTTCTGCACCGTCTTCCAGGAACATTCCTACGTTAAGTTCTGTTCCGCTTAACTCTATTACTCCCTTTCTGTGATTTATAGCTTTTGAACCTTTTCCTCCGGCATACATTCCTATACTGTTAGGTGTAGTAACTTTTATAGTTCCATGGTTTTCAATGTTTCCAAGACCTAATACATCCCTTTTTATTTCAGTCTGATTAGTTACAGGATTATTTACAAGTCTCTGTCTTACATATCCTGCAGCCATTCCTATTCCATATTTCTTATCTTCCAGCTTCTGTGGTCTTATATCTGATTCAGATACAGTAATAGTTCCATAGTTTGCAAACGGTTCAGGAGTATTCTTTGCTATATACTCACCTTTTGCATTTACATTATTCATGTAATTAGGATCATAAAGATAGCTGTATATTCCCACGTTTCCTTTTCCTAATGAGAAGTCTATACTTCCATGGTTCTCACCTTTTCCGTTAGTATAGATACCGTAAATCCTCTCATCCGTTGCCGCTGAAGACTTCAAGTTAGTATGGTTTTTCACTGTACTTTGTGTATCATCATAGATAAATACAGATTCCTTCTTCAATGTTACAGTTCCATTTGACGGATTTAAACTGTTAAGGGTATTTCCGCTTCCGCCCTTCATTACAAATCCTATGGAACCTTCGCCTATTGTAATGTTTGCTGTATTGTTATTTATAGTTCCTTTTGAACCTGCATAGAAGACACCAACTGATTCCTTACCTGCAGACATCCTATCTCCAACAGTGATAGCTGCACCGTCATGTATAGTTACTGTTCCTCCTGTAGTATAAATTCCCATTGCATTCTGTCCAACTGTAGTTTTAGAAGTTCCTCCAAGAGTTACATTTCCTCCACCTTTAGAATATATTCCGATAGTCTGGTTTCCTGTTTCAATATCTTTATTGTTTATTATTCTATCAGCTGAATTATCAGAATAAATACCGATATTTGGCTTAGTTTCATCTGTAGCATCTGCAAGTTTTATTGTTCCTTCATTTCTTATTTCGTGTCCTGCTGTTCCAAGATTGTCTGTATGCATTCCTATACTTTCCTGTCCTGTCAATTCAATTTTTCCAGTTGAGGCATTTATTAAAGCATTACTTCCGTCACTTGCTGACATTCCTACAGCCCTTAATTTAGAACTTTCAATAGCTCCTTCATTTGTAGAGGTAGCTGCAGCCGAAGCATTATCCGAACGCATTCCTATTCCATAATCTCCGTCTAACACGATTTTTCCAGTTGAGGCATTTTTTGCTGTTGAACCTGTCTTATTGTAAAGTCCTACACCGTTTGAACCTACTTTTATATCTTTTTCATTAAGTATTTCTCCTCCGCCTTCACCATACATTGCTACTGCTTTATCTCCTGAAAGATCTATAGTTCCTTTATTTGTTGCAGTTTTTCCTGAAGAATCTTTCAAATAAAGAGCAACAACATTATTTTTAGGGCTTGTTATGGAATTATTAGCTCCCAATGTAACAGATGAATTTTCAGCGTTTATAAATACTGAACCGTCTGTATCTATTGTTTTTGTATTTTCATAGTTCAGTGTACTTCCTTTTGCATAAATATATGTATATTTATTGTTATTAGGATTTAATGTTAAATTATCTACAAAATTTGTTGCATTAGTTGTAGAATTTAAAATATAGTATCCTACTGAATCAGTTCCATTTATAGAAATTGTTCCACCAGTACCGTTAAAGTTTTTAGCACCGTGATTTTCAAGGATTACTCCAATACCTTCATTACCTACTTCAATAGTTCCACCTGTTACATCAACTTTAGAATTTTTAGCCTGTATTCCTGCACTTCCAGTACCTGTAACCTTGATATCAGCTGCTGAAGTCAGCTCAAGATTATTAGTGTATATACCAAGACTTTTAGTTGCCTGTGATAAATCAATCGAACCTGATGTATGTTTAACCGTTGATGTTGCCGGACCATTAGCATTATCTGCATGTATTCCTATAACAGCTGTTGATCCTGCTGTTGCTGCAATATTTCCTTTATTTTCAACTGTTATTAATCCTGTTGTCTTCATAGTTCCGTCTAAATCATTCTGAGCTAGTATTCCTGCACCTTTTGTACCTACAGTAATATTACCATTTGAGTCATTAGTAATTATAGAACCGTCTGCACCATACAGTCCTGTACTAGAAGGTCCTGTAAGTGTTATTGTTCCATTATTTGTAACTGTCCCTGTTTCAGCTGCTATTCCTGTAGCCTGTTCTCCACCTAAAGTTATTGTACCTCCGGCATTTTCAAGAACCATATCAGATGCTGCTGTACTTATTGTATTTCTTTGGGCAATGGCACTTCGTCCTTTTGCATTTGCACTGTCTGTTATAGCTACTCCGCTTAATTTAATACTTGAAGATTCCTTGTCTATTCTATTGTAAATTGCACTTGTATCATTTAAATCAGTAGCAGTGTCTATTTCAAGTTTCCCACCTTTTAAAGACATTATTTTATATTTTCCACTTGAAGCACTTATTTCAACTTTCCCGGTATTCCCTAATGAAACAGGAATTCCTGGAGTATATGACCCAAAATCACTTGTTTTTATAGCTGTTCCTGCTGAAAAACCGCTATTTTTCAATGTAAACAGATGTGCTCCATCTTTTAATGTAAGTACTATTTTCCCAGTACTTGTAGTTGTAAATAAATTATCTACTGCTGTTTTTAAATCTGCTGTTGTTCCTACATTTGCAAAATAGAATGCTAATCCGCCGTCATTTATAGTAGCATTTGTTGTACCTGTCAAGTTAAATTTATTAGCTTGTGTCCCTACTGAATTACTAGGAGCATTATAAAGTAATAATCCGTTTTTGTTTACAGTTACTTTAGGAGAGCCTAGAGTCATTGTAGAACCACCATCTGCATAGAATGCTATCATTCCGCTTGATGTTGTTGTATTACCTGATGTACTTGTTCCTCCACCTGTTACAGATATATTTCCTGATGATATAGTTGTAGTTGAAGCAGCACCGTTACTATAGACAGCCGCTCCTGATCCAGTCATTGTTATATCCCCAGTATTAGTAAATGTTCCTTTATTGTATACTCCTCCTACTGTAGAACCAGTAATATTTATTTTTCCTGTACTTGTATTATTTGTTCCTGTAGTTCCAGCATCTACAACCATCCCTACTGCACGAGAATTTCCTGTTCCTTTTATAGTTCCGTTGTTAGTAATAGTTGCTCCAGCTCCTGTAGAATACATACCGGCACTTGAATACCATGTAGGGGTATTTCCACCAGTAGAATATCCTTTTGTATTTGTAAGGTCTATAGTTCCTCCACTTCTATTTTCAGCTGTTGCAACTCCCTCAGCAACCATTCCTATGCTTCCACCTTTATCATGAACAGTAGCCAATGTTCCGGCATTACTAAGAGTAATAGTTTTATCATTATATGCTTTAGGTGTTCCTGAGGCATCTGTTCCTACAGAACCTTTTATTACCCACATACCTACACCTCGTGTCACATTCCCTACATTTATTGTACCCGTGTTGGTAATATCATCAGGTGCATCTAACTTTAAATACATTCCGACACTCTGATTTCCTTCTACGTCAATTTTTCCACTGTTTACAACTTTACCTGTATGAGCTCTTACTGTATCATTTCTTCCGGAACTATCACCTGCTGAATCTTTTTCTTCTATAACAGCAATTCCCGCACTATTACCTCCATTCATGGTAATCGTTCCTTCATTTTTTACAGTACTTGTTGAATCAACTCTTGAAGACAGCTTCATTCCATAACTGTTTGCTCCACCTAGTGTTATATTTGCTCCTCTACTGTTTAAGGCATTTACCTTAGTTGTTGAAGAACCATCAGCTTCTATCTGTATTCCTATTGAATTCGTTCCTGCAAAAGTTATTTCCTTGTTATTCTGAAGAGTATATACATTATTTGGATCTGCATCTTCATGAGCCAGTAGTAACCCTATTTTATACCCTACGTATCCTCCTCCTGACCTAGCAGTCCATTTGCCAGTAGTCGAATCCCAAGTTCCTGTTCCAGGAGTTCTAGTTACTGTTATACTATTACCCATTTCAGAATATCCAGGTAAGTTTAAAGTTGTAGTCGCTTTTACACCACCATCATTGTTTATACTTCCATCTGAGTACCTTTGAGTTGTAGTTCCATCTGTATTAGTGGTTGTTACTGGTACCAAAAGTCCTCCTAATCCATTTGAATCCTGATAATGTGTTGTTTCAATGGCATCTGTTATAGTTCCTGCATTTATTATTGTTCTATTTCCTCTACTTAGTGAAGTACCACTTGTTTCAGCAACAAATCCTGCTACCAGTATACCTGCAAGATCTACTGTTCCTGTACTTGTTAATGTCCCTGCACCGTTATCAAGCGTTCCAACTCTAGATCCTCCAACTAGGAATGTTCTTTTTCCTGTATGTGTTGCTGCTGGTGTTGTCTGGTTATCCAAAGTATTACTTGTAGTTGATACTGTATGTAGCGAAGATTGTCCCACAGAATCAATTACAACACTTCCAGCGAATGTCGCTGTCCCGTT
>JBHACQ010000123.1:0-11850 GCA_041854625.1 Leptotrichia sp.
CAGTTTTATTCAATTCTATTAATTTCCCAATTTTAGTATCAAAAACTATTCCATCTTCTTCTCTATAAATTATTCCATCTTTTATTTTCATGCTTAAATTCCTCACTTAAAAATTTATATCAGCGATTGTAAAAGTTTTATAAATTTATTTTTAGTATCTTAAAACCATTCTATTCAAAAATAGTTATGATATTTTACTTTTACAATCGCCATTATTTACTTCGTGTATCCTTTAGATATTCCTATACAAAACTTTCTATAATATACACTTATTACCTCAAATTTCTTTAAGAATCTCGACGATCACTTCCACAGCCACTCTTGCTCATGCAAACTGTAATATCCATTATTTTAGCAGTAGGTTTTTCCATTTTTTTCATTTAGAATATATCTTTTTATTCTTTTTTTCATGTTAATACAACCTTTTTTTTATATTAGAATATATCTAAAAACTCGATTATCTAGATAACTAAAATAAAGCCTAGGAATGATGATACTAATTTACCATAATGTGTTGCTATTTTTCTCAAAGTGTTTTATCTTATCATAGATTGTATAATATATTTCGACAAATTTAAAATGAAATAGAAACTCATGATAATTTCGTGTTAAAATGTAACATTAACGAAAGGAAATATATCATGAGCCATAAATGAAAGAAATAAACTAGAGGTTTTACTTAAAGAAAATTACAAAGTATCTGAAATTGCTAAAGCTCGTAATAAAGGAAGGAACCCTAAAATTACTCCTGAATTAAAGAATCTGATAGAAGACAGGCTCTGTAAGACCTGGTCTCCTGAACAGATTATCGGAAGGGAATTTATCATTTAAAACTATCTATAACTGGCTATATAGGAATTTCCTGAATGTCGTAAGAAGAAGGGGGAAAAAGAAACCAGAGGGAAATTCAATGTAGGAAAGTCAATAAGACAGCTAGTGACAGGTATTCCGAAAAAGGTATTCAAGAGTTTTACACAAAGAAGACTGACCTATCAAAAGTGGGAACAAAAGAACTGATAAGTACCTCAATGCTGATAAATTCAAAACCTAGAAAAGGTTTAGACTATGCAACACCATTTGAAAAATTTTTACACGAAATTAACTGCTAGAATTTTTTTTAATGTTGCATTTAATATTGTAATTTACTTTATCAAAAGATGGTGAAATATAGAGCTAAGGACTTCTTCATCACGCCATTTACAGAAACGTGAATAAACAGTTTTCCATGAACCAAAACATTCAGAAAAGTCTTTCCAGGGGGTACCCTATTCTAAAGCTATCCAAAGGATTATTTTACAAGTTATTTTCCATATGATAAAATCGTGGTACAATTTAATAGAAATTTGAAAACAGCGACTATTCTTATCTTCATGAATGATACAGGATATATCTGATTACACTTGCAAAACAAGAATCAAATATTTGTAGCCAGAATTTTCTATTACTTCAGATAAACCGTACCACATAACTCTATTCTTCTTATAACCTTATAGAACGCTTCAAAGATATAAAACATACCGGATAAAAGCCTGAACATAGCGGTCTTGCCTACTGCATTGAGTCCCAGTATTCCCTGTTTTTTTCTTTTTTTCATAATAAAATCTAAACCTTTTAGGATTTTTTTCCATTCTTCCCATTTTTATATTCTTTAGAAATATTTTTATATTCTATAATCAAATTCATAGACACTCCACAATATATCTGAAAAACTCCACATTTGAAAGAAATGATATATGCGGATACCCTGCCAGTGTACTTTTCTTCCTGTAGCCACACTTCCAGTTTCTTCCATCATTTTTCGTTATATTATAAAAATATGTACATCCTTTACCCTTATCTTCAACAGCTTCATTATTTTCAGTTATTTCAGAATAATGGAACTCATGCCCCCTCGTTTTAAGTATTCTACCATCGGAAGTTTTCTCCCTACATTCGATATCTATATATCCGAATCTTCCTATATTAAGCCTGTCTTTCATGGATATTTCCATATCAAATATGCCCACAAAGTCATATCCTTCACCATTTAACAGTTTCAATCTTCTGGTAAGATAGATAAATCCTCCACATTCTGCATATATTCCCACTCCCTTTGTATGGGCATTCCTTATGCTTTCTATCATACTTCTATTTTCCGAAAGCTCCTTTGCATAAAGTTCAGGATATCCTCCTCCCAGATAGATAAAGGAAACATCTTCAGGAACTTTCTCATCCTTCACAGGACTGAATTCCACTATCTCAAATCCACAATATCTTATAAGATCCATATTTGAATTATAATAAAAGGAAAAGGCTCCGTCTCTAGCGACTGCTATCTTTTTTCCTCTATACCTGTCCTTCAGTTTCTTTACCCTTTCAAAATCATCCATTACAGCATTACTGTGAAATTCTTCGGCAAGTTCATAAATTCTTCTTATATTGAGGCTGTCTCCGGCTATTTTCCTAAATGCCTGTATTTTATCACCCAGTTCTTCATTTTTCTCCAGTTCAGATGCCTGTCTTAATCCCAGATGCCTGCTTTCCACTGAAAGTTTTTCATTTTTCGGTATATATCCCACACATTCTATCCCCGTATATCTTTCTATGGCTTCCTTCAGGCTTAGATAGAGCTTTTCTGAAGACACGTTATTTAATATTACTCCTTTTATCCTCACATTTTCATCAAAGAGCTTAAATCCGAGAATTTCTGCAGCTATACTTGTAGAAATTCCCTTTGCATTCACAACCAAGATTACCGGAATGTCTAAAATTCTTGCCACATGTGCTGTACTGCAGTTGTCCTTTTCATGTCCCAGTCCGTCATAAAGTCCCATAACTCCTTCAACTATGGAAATATCCTTTCCTGTACTGTTTATTTCAAATATATTCTTTAAAGTCCGCTCATCATGCATAAAGGCGTCCAGATTATACGACCTGTTCCCTGTAAAGAGCTCATGATAGCCGGGATCAATATAATCAGGTCCTATCTTAAAAGGGGCTACATTTCCCAAAACTGACATAAGTATGCTGCTTACTGTAGTCTTTCCGCTCCCGCTCATTGTTCCTGAAATAAGTATCTTCCTCATTGTAGGTTCTTCTCCTTTAAAAATGTATAATAGTCATTCATATCAATATTCCTTTTCTTTAAGTAGCTCCTGAATTTTAATATGCCTGGAATATTAAGATTTGCTCTCCTTATAAATTCAAAATCAGAAAAGACTTCCTCCTTTTCTCCTTCCCTGAGTATTTCCCCCTTATGAAGTATATATATGTAATCAGCAATTTCATAGGCAAAATCAATATCGTGGGTCGAAATTACAATCGTTTTTCCTCCTGAGTTGAGCCTTTCCAGTATTGCCGTCATCTTTACTATGTTCCCGGGATCAAGCCATGCTGTAGGCTCATCCAGAATCAGCACTTCAGGACTCATTGCCATAACGGAGGCAATGCTCACCCTCTTCTTCTGTCCGTAACTGAGGTGGTGACATGGTTTATCCTTCAACTCTTCTATATCCATATCTCCGAGAACACTGTTTACAACTTCTTCAATCCTTTCCTTTGTATATCCAAGATTTCCAGGCCCGTAGGACACTTCCTGGAAGACTGTCGGAGCAAATATCTGTATTTCAGGATCCTGAAACACAATTCCTACTTTCCTTCTAAGCATCTCAAGATTCTTCTTATTATATATTACTTTTTCCCCTTCAAGATAGATGCTCCCCCTTTCAGCTTTTAAAAGCCCGTTCATTATCATGAAAAGTGTAGATTTCCCCGATCCGTTTTCTCCTAAAAATACTGTCTTTTTCCCCTTTTTTATCTCCAATGATATATTTTTCAATGTTTCTGTCTTATCTTCATAAGAAAAATACACATTTTCAAGCTTAACCATAAATTATCACCAAACTTAAATTTATTATAAATACCGCAACAAGAAAAAATATTTCTAAAATCCGTATTTTCCTGTATTTCCTCTGCTGAAAAAGAAATTCCTTCCCCATCCTTGATTCCACTGCTTTTACTGAATTCAGGCTGTAATAGTATGTTTTTCTGAATATAGCTGCTACAAGCATAGGAAAGGACTTCATACCGTTCCTGTAGCTGCTGTATCCCAGCCGTGAGTTCTGTGAATTAAGTAATTTCTCCGCATTTTCAGTCAGAAGGAATATATACCTGTAGATAAGCAGGAACATCTCCCTGAATATCTTAGGAAATTTCAGTTTAAGAAATATATAGTCCAGATCAGAAACAGGTGTTGAACATATGAGAAAATATACCACCGAAACAGAAGAAAAAGTCCTCATCAGAAACTTCAGAACATCCCCCTTAATGAATACTAGCGATACAGCAGTCATAAAAATAAATAAAGCCGGAATAAAGTTCAATCTTAAAAGATCTGATATCTTTACTTTTACAGTACATAGAAGCAGCAAATTAAATAATAGAAAATTTAAAATATAGACTGCCTTACTCTGACTGTAAATAATAAATATCAATGTCATCATTGACAATATAAACTTTATTCCGGGATTAATGTCTTTTATCGGACTGCTGTAAGATATCTTATCTATCAGCATTTTTCCTTTCTCCTTTAAAATATCCTAATACATATCCTATAATTCCTGCTCCAATTGCTGCCTGAAGTGCAAACAGCAGACTTTCAGTTTCTCCTCCGGGCAATTCTATCAGATTGCTTGCCCAAGGCTTATAATCAGGGTTTATCTCCTGTATAAGTTCCTCAGCTTTACCGTCAGCTCCGCCAAATTCAGAATTCTTTATTATTAATAATGGCATTACACCTATTATAACAACTAATGCTATCAAAAGTAAATTTTTTTTGAATATGTCCCCTGTCTTTCTTCCATGTATTTTTTCATCCATTATGCTTCCACCACCCTTTTTTCTTTATATTTTTCCAATATATTTATTATTACATTTGTCAGGATACCTTCAATTATAGCGAGAGGAATCTGTGTTACTGCAAATACCATTCCAAACTTTATGAAGGATTCCATGACACCTCCTGATGGTGAGGGGTTAGCTAATGCCAGTTGAAATGATGTAATTATATAAGTGGAGAGATTCCCTGCTGCTGCTGCCAGGAATACAGCCAAGGATCTATTCCTGTCCTTCATAATCTTATAAATCCCATAAGAAACCAGAGGTCCTGCAATAGCCATTGAAAAGGCATTTGCACCTAATGTAGTAAAACCTCCATGGGCAAGCAGCCCTGCCTGAAAAATCAGTACTATCGTTCCTAATATTGAAGTTACGGACGGGCCATATAATATAGAAGAAAGTCCCACCCCAGTCGGATGCGAGGAGCTTCCTGTAACCGATGGAATCTTTAATGCAGAAAGTACAAATATAAATGCCCCTGCTAAAGCAAGTATCATCTTTTCTTCTACACTTCCCCCTGCTAATTTCTTCAGCTTTCTAATTCCTATAAACCAGAAAGGTATACATGCTGAAAACCAGATTATTACCCAGTTTACAGGCAGGAACCCTTCCATTATGTGCATTGAATAAGTATTTGAAAAAATGACAAATAGGCCCATTAAGGCTAGAAATAATGTTTTTCTTTTCATTTTACTTCTCCTTAAATATAGTGATATATTTAAATTTATCAGGTAAAAAAAAATCAGCTGAAAGCCGAATCCAATACACGTCAAAACTAATAATACTCAGATATTCATTTACTATATATGAATATTATAAAATAAATTTCCATTAATTTATTTTATTGATGTATATCAAACTTTCCCTTCCCAGAAAATTTAAATTATAAAGATAAAGGCAAGTCTCCTGACTAGCATCATCCTACTCATACCCTTCCCGAATAACCAGTTTCCTTATGATTTTTCAGTGGTCTTATGTATTTTCGTCAGCTTCACAGTAGTGGGGGCTGTACCGGATTTTAACCGATTTCCTTATTAAGTCTAAAAAACACCTAAATCCTTTTTTAAATTATACCCGTTTTTCTTAAATTGTCAAGAAGCAAATATTCATTCTAATTTATGTTCCAAATAAGCTTAAAATCAGACAGTACTGATTTCAGAATATTTTCCTATACACCATATCTGGTATTTTCTGCTGGAGCCTACAGTTCTTTCTCTAGTTTTTCCATAAACATGTCCCGTATAAATTTATATTCTCCCATTCCTACTAATCTTACTTCTACCTGAAATCCATTATTTTCAAGCTGTGTCTTCCACGAGTCCTCTTCATCTGAAGCCATATCATTTTTAGCATGATCTCCTGCAACAATCATAAAGGGCTTCAGTAATACTTTCCTATAGCCTTTATCCTTCAGTTTTCCTATTATATCTTCTATTGTTGTTCTTCCTTCTACAGTTCCTATAAGTATATTCCCCTTCCCTGCTTCGATATACTTCTTCTGTAGCAGTTCATAGCTCGCATCTGCTTCACATTCTGTACCATGCCCCATAAAAATCAAGGCCTCATTTCCTTCCAGATTATTAAATTCAGCCTCTTCAACTATTCTTTCATAGTCCTTGTCACAAAAGAGGAGAGGTTCTGTTATTTTCCCATACCTGTCACTTAACTTTGAATACTCTATTCCCTTCAGTATATGAGTAGACATTGTTATAATTTCCGAATATCCTTTATTCCTCAATGCCTCCAGCCCTTCCTCATGACTGTATGTATGCACCCCTTCTCTCTTTTCTATGATTTTCCTTATCATTCCAGAAGTAAACGCCCTTTCTACCCTGTCATTGCCGTATTTCTCCTTTACCGCCTCTTCTATCGCTCCTATAGTCTTCCCTCTAGTATCCTTATGGGAAGTTCCGAAACTTGTCACCAGTATCCCTTTTTCCATTATTATATCCTTCCTTTCTATTTGATAATATATTATTAAAATAAATTGTAACAGATAAAAGATAATAGAAACTCATGATAATTCTTTATAAGATGCCAATAACTACAAAAACATATGTAAAAGGTTGTCATGAGCTATAAATATATTATCATAAATGAAAAAAATTAGATAGAGGTTTTATATAACCTGCCAGGAAAGTTTTATTACCATGCCTGATAGCTATGCTGTAAGATGGAGACCCCTTGGAATTAATATAAAATTAATATATAGTATTTATAAATTCTCTTACCCTTTCTGAAGAAGGATTTTCAAAAATTTCCTGTGAGCTGCCACTTTCAAGTATAACTCCCTTTTCCATTACAATGACACGGTCAGATATTTCCCTTACAAAATTCATTTCATGACTTACTATAAGCATAGTTATGTCAGATTGTTTAAGCTTCCTTATTATATCCAGAACTTCTTTTACCAGTTCAGGATCCAGTGCTGATGTAGGCTCATCAAACAGAAGTATGTCAGGTTCCAATGCCAATGCCCTTGCTATTGCCACCCTCTGTTTCTGACCTCCTGACAGCTCCCCCGGAAAATTATCGGCTTTATCATCAAGACCTACAACTGACAGTACATCAAAAGCCCTTCTTTCTGCTTCTTCTCCTGACATTTTCTTTACTGCCTTCAGCGTCCTTACTATATTCCCCTTTACCGTCATATGAGGAAACAGGTTAAAATTCTGAAACACCATTCCTATTTTTAAGAGCATTTCCTTTTTCAGTTTCCTGTCTATATTTTTCTCCTGGAGATTAAACCCCTCTATCATTATTTCCCCTTCAGTCAGTGTTTCAAGATCAGCAATTGTCCTTAAAATTGTAGACTTCCCACTTCCACTCGGTCCTATAAGGGAAACCGTTTCCCCTTTTCCTACATATAGGCTTATATTGTCCAGAACTGTATTACTTCCAAATTTTTTCTTTAAACCTGTAATTTCAATTATTTTTCTTCTATCCATTATTTCCCCTTAGACTCTCACTTTATTTTTCTTTTCAAGATTCTTGAATATCCTGTCTACTAAGAGACTCAGTACAAGATATATGATAATTGCACATATGTAAGGTGTTACATTATAGTAGATATTGGCAAGTTCCCTTGCCCTTTTCATTACTTCTGTTACTGCAAGTACATAGACAAGGGATGTATCCTTAATCAGCGTTATTGCTTCATTCCCAAGTGTAGGCAGTACCCGTCTTATTGCCTGCGGCAAGATTATATATGCCATCTTCTGGCTATATGTATAGCCTAGTACCTTTGCCGCCTCATGCTGACCCTTATCTATACTCTCAAGACCGCTTCTTATTATTTCTGTAAGATATGCAGCATAGTTTATTATATAAGTTATTATAGCTGCCTGATAAGGACCAAGTGCTATCTTATATCCTGCAATATTAATCAGGGGAAGCCCGTAATACACTACAAACAGCTGGAGCATCAGGGGAGTCCCCCTGAATATCCATGTATAGATTGAGACAAGCCCCTTAACAATTCTATTTTTACCTGTATATGCCAACGCTCCTGCTATTCCCAGAGGAACTGAAAACAGTACAGTGCATACATAAAGAAGGAATATACCCGGTAAAGTTTTTAAAAGCTCTATAAACATCTGTGTTGCCGACATAATCTATCCTCTATCCTTCCTTTCCCTTTTATTAGTCCTTAAACCATACTGAATATATTTTCTGATAGGTTCCGTCCGCCTTCAGTTCTTCAATAGATTTATTTATCTTATTTATTAATTCAGAATTCCCCTTTTTTGCTGCTATTCCATAGTCTTCTTCTCCAAAATTTTCAGTAAGTATTGAATAAAGAGCCTTTCCTGCCTGAGCTTCCTTCGTATTCTTTATATATTTAGCCAGTATCGCATCAACTACTATGGCATCTATCCTCCCTGAATCCAGATCCATAAATGCCTGATCATACTGGGCATATGTCTTGAATTCCTTGAATTTCTTATCTGCCCCTTCTTTCTTCACTGCTTCTTCTCCGCTGCTCTGTGTCTGGCTTCCAACTATTTTACCTGCCAGATCTGCCTTTGTCTTTATTTTTGAACCTGCCTTAGTTATTATTATCTGACTATTCTTCAAATAAGGTGCTGACATTTCTGTTTCCTTCTGTCTTTCAGGGGTAATAGTCAGCCCGTTCCATATCAGATCTATATTACCGCTGTTCAGATCAAGTATTTTAGAGTCCCAGTTAATAGACTTAAATTCAACTTCCATGTTTAGCTTCTGTGCCACAGCTTTTGCCAGATCAATATCAAACCCTACTATTTCTCCTTTTTCATTCTTAAATCCCATCGGTGCAAATGTATCATCCAGTCCCACTACTATCTTTTTAGATGACTCTGCCTGAGCTTCCTTCTTTTCTTCCCCTGCTTTTTCCACACTACACATTAATACCGTTAATATCATGATAACCGCCACAGCTAACTTTTTCATAGATTTACCTCCATTTTTAATATTTTATAAAATTAATTTTTTAAACAGGATGAAAATAAAAAGCCCCCAGTTCCAAATATTCTTCCTGGGAGCCTCTCCTATTTATACTTAAAAGATTTTTTACAGCTTCACAGGTACTTTCTTATCAACTGAAAACAAGCTTGTACCTCTAAAGCATCAGTACAAACTTCTTACCTGTGATGATGTAATTTTAAGCTGTTAAAACCTTTCATTTTCTTTTCCTCCGTCTATATAACTAATTTTCAATGTCTTTGAATAGATTATATATCATATGGAATTAAAAGTAAAATATATAATTTTGAATCCAAACATTAATTTTATATATATTTTTTTATAATTCTCTTCAGATTCATATTACTTCCATAAGATTTCCCCATTTTCTATTCAGTCATCTTTTGCAGTCCGTCAGTCAATTCCAGAATCTTATCAGAAAATACAACTCTGTTCCGCTTTCCTGCACCATCGGAACACTCATTCCTGAAATATGACATATTCCTTTCGTAGTATTTTTTTGTTTCTTCCAGACTCAGCAGCTTACAGTTTTCTTCTTTTCTTTTTCCATCTACTATAAAGTCTCTAGTCAGTTTTTCCACATAACTCAATCCTTCAAGTTCCTTTTCCCTGTCTTCACCCTGTATGGTCACAATATCAGTAATCCCTTCTTCTTCATACATCCTATACAGGTTCTTATTTCCCGGATATGACATTTTTTCCTTTCCATTGGATATTTTCATTACATCTTCTTCGTCTATCCTGGACATTTTATATACTGCTGTAAGTATTTTTTCAGGAACTGATATGAAATCACCTACACCGAAAACATCTGCTTCTACTCCATCCTTTACCATTTTTCTTATCTTTTCTTCAGTAAGTCCACCTGTCAGGATAATTTTAGCTTCATGAAATCCGTTTTTCTTCAGTATTTTCCTACACTCCCTAGAAAGTTCATACAGATTTCCTGAATCTATCCTTATTCCGTAACTTCCTTCATATGTATCATTTATACTGTTGCTTTTAAAAGCTTCTATAGCATTTAATATTCCACTTTTAAGGGTATCATATGTATCAACCAGCATTATCAGCGGCTTCCCTTTCTTCCTAAATGTCTTTATATATACATCGAATGCCTTATATTCCGCTTTCCTTCCCATTCCGAAGCTTTGGATGTAACTATGAGTCATAGTCCCCATACTTTCAAGACTGTAGTAATATTCTCCCATTAAGCTTGAGGAACTGCAGCCTGTAATATAGGCAGCCTTCACTACAGACATTGAAGCTTCAAATCCCTGACCTCTTCTCACCCCCATAAAGACAGCCTTCCTGCTACCTGCTGCCTGCACTATTTTTGAAGAAACGGTAGCTGCCAATGTCTGATAGCTTAGTATATTTAATATGGGAGTTTCAAGTATCTTACCCTGAATAAGAGGAGCTGTAACTGTAAGAACTGGTTCATTGGAATAGACTATTTCCCCATTCCTCACACCCCTTATGGAACCTGAGAATACCATAGCTGAAATATATTCCACAAGCCTATCATCATTAAGAATTTTAGAAAGATACTTCTTCCTTTCTTTATAGGATGTACTGTTTAATATATCTATAAGCTCCAGTACTTCATCAATCCCATATACAACTCCATAGTCTCCTTTCTTTTCCAGTCTCAGAAAGACATCGAATGTCCCTGTCTTGTTTTCCATTCCATTTTTTAAATATATTTCACTCTCAGTATACTGATATCTGTCGGAATTTAAAAATTTAAAGAATTTATCCATATTCCCTACTATCTCTTCCTCTTGGATTTTCCTCTTGATCCGCCACCGAATCCCGGTATTCCTCCACTGTTAAACATTTTCATCATCTGCTTCATCTGTTCAAACTGTTTTATCAGTTTATTTACATCATTTACTTCAACTCCACTTCCTCTGGCAATCCTTATTTTCCTGCTTCCGCTCTTTAACAGTTTAGGATCTCTCCTTTCCTGTATAGTCATTGAAAAGATAATCGCCTCCACTTTCTTCATTTCCTTTTCAGCCATTGCCATATCCAATGTACTTGTATCGACTCCCGGAATCATTTTCATTATTCCTGCTATTGATCCCATCTTCCTTATCATTTTAAACTGTTTCAGGAAATCCTCAAAGTCAAACTGGTTTTTCCTGAACTTTTCTTCCATTTTTCTAGCCTCTTTCTCGTCTATGGCTTCCTGAGCTTTTTCAACAAGGGAAACCACATCTCCCATTCCAAGTATTCTCGAAGCAAGCCTGTCAGGATGGAAAGGTGCCACATCATCCAGCTTTTCCCCTTCACTTATGAATTTTATAGGTTTTCCTGCAACTTCCTTGACTGAAAGGGCAGCTCCTCCACGGGTATCCCCGTCCAGTTTTGTCAGAACCACTCCTGTAATATCCAGCTGTTCATTAAAGGTCTTGGCTACATTTACAGCATCCTGCCCTGTCATCCCGTCAACTACGAGTAAAATTTCATCAGGCTTGAAACTGATTTTTATATTCTGAAGTTCTTCCA
>JBHACQ010000124.1:0-8115 GCA_041854625.1 Leptotrichia sp.
ATTTATTTTCTGAACGGACAATTGCTGTCATATCTATTCCTCTTTCTATACCTTCTTTTATTATAAGTCTTCCAGCTTTTCCATTTCCGCCTATAACTGCTATTTTCATAGTTTCATCCTCCAATTACAATTTTTTATATTGTACTTTTTTCCACTTTCCGTGTAAAGTAGGCACTTTTTTGAAACCTGCTAACTTGAAGGATACTGAAGAAATATATATTACTGGAAAAGCAGATGAATAGCCTTTTTTATTTACTATAAACTTTTTTGCAATGTATATTGAAAATATATTGGAATTGTCTAATCGGAATTATAGGGTATCATATATTAAGGAGCAAGGAGTGTGAGAAATGTTAAATAATAAGGAAATAGAAATATTGAATAAGCTTATTGGAGGGAAAAGATATTCGTTTAAAGAAATATCAGAAAAATATAACATTTCAGACAGGGCAGCAAGATATTATATTAACAATATTGATTATGTACTGGAAATACTCGGGTACAGGATAACAGAAAAAGACAGGAATATGATAACGCTGGATAGAGGGCAGGATTTCAGGAAAATTCTTGAAGTACTGAAAGAAAATCACAAACTGTCTTCAGAAGAGCGTCAGGACATCATGAAACTGATACTGTTTTTTGATAAGGAAGGACTGAATGTAAGCAGGTTTTCAAGTAAATATGATATATCAAGGACAACAGCCAAGAAGGATATGAAAGTACTGGAAAATGAACTGAAGGAATATGAAATTGAATTAGCCTATATAAATGGGAAAGGATATAAATTATCAGGCAATAAGCAGAAAATCCTTGTAAAGCTGGAAGAAGTAACGGAAAAAATATTGGAAAAGGTGGAAAAAAAGACCGAAATAATTAGCAGGGAACTTCTAGATATATTTTACAGCTATATTAGATATGAAGATATAGAAAATATAAAAAAATTTATACTGAAAATTGAAAAAATAATGCAGCTTAGCATTAACAAGGAAAGTTATAATAAAATAATAGCATATATTTCGGTTATTTTAAATGATAACTGGGAAAAAGGGAATAATGGTGAACTTCTGGCAAAAAGTTTCCTATGTAACACTGACGAATATGCTGAAATCAGGAAGGCACTGATGGAAATTTTTAAAGACAGGGAAATATCTGAAGCAGATCTTATAAGAATAGCAGACCTCATAATGGGAATGAGCATAAACGGGCTAAAGAATAATTCCTTTGAAGACTGGATTGATGAAGAGCTGATGATAAGGAAAATGATTGTCAAGATAAGTAAAATTATAGGGCAGGACTTATCAGGGGATGAAGTTCTTCATGAAGGGCTTATTTATCATATAAAACCTGCCATGCATAGGATGAAAAATGGAATACAGATAGTAAACTCAGTATTCAAGGAACTTATAATAACAGAGGATCCTATACTGAAAGTTGTCAAGCAGGGAATAAGTGAAATAGAAAGGATTTTTAATGTAGAATTTCCTGAAGATGAGATTGCACTTATAGGATTCCATATAAAGGCGGCAATAGAAAGGAATACAGTAGAAAAATCAAAGAAAGTAATACTGGTATGTGGATTAGGGTATGGAAGTTCAAAGGTTCTGGAACAGAGTCTGAAGGAAAACTATGATCTGGACATAGTAGATGTCCTTTCATATTCCTTTATAGAAAATACCCTCCCCATCTATAAGAATATAGATATTATCCTGACAACAATAGACTTCAGTCATGATACGAATGTACCTGTTGTAAGGATAAACCCCCTCCTGAAGGATGAGGATATGAAGCTGCTGTCAGAATACGGAATTAAGAAGAATAAGAGCAGAATTTCGTTAAAAAGCATGCTGAGTATAATAGAAAGGGACACTGTTATAGAAAACAGGAGGAACCTTATAGACAATCTGAAGAAGGAATTCGGGAACAGGATAGTAGATGACCTGACAGAAGCAGGATTTTCCCTGAAGGAGTTTCTGAATAAGGAAAATGTGGAATTTATAGAAAAAGTGGAAAATTGGGAAGAAGCCATAAGGAAATCAGGGGAAATACTTGTAAGGAATAAGATATCCAATAAAAAATATGTAGAGGAAATGATAAGGACTATAAGGAAATTTGGAGCATATATAGTTATAGAAGAAGGAATAGCCATACCCCATGCACCTATATCTGAAAATGTATTTAAGACAGGGATAGGGCTCCTCGTAGTAAAGGAGAGGGTATATTTTCCCAATGGTAAAGGGGCGAATATATTTATGAGTTTTGCGGCGGAGGACAGAACTGGGCATGAAATTATACTTAAAGACCTTTTTGAGCTGATAACGAAGCATAAATTTATAGAAAAGATATCTAAAATCAGAAAATATGACGAACTTGAAAAATATTTCGGAGAGGAGTAGACATGTTGTGGGAAAGTCTAAATGGAAACATACAGATGGAGGAAATGGTAAAAAACTGGGAAGAAAGTATAAGGATAGCTTCCAGGCCTTTACTGGAAAAGGGGATTATTGAAGAAAGATATGTGGCAGCAATGATAGGAAACATAGAAAAACTGGGTTTTTTTGTAGTTTTAAGGGAGAATCTTGCTATGCCTCATGCAAGACCGGAAGAAGGTGCGGTAGACACGGGAATCAGCTTCCTGAAGCTGAATACACCTGTAAAATATGGTGATGAAGATATCTATCTTATATTCATACTGGCATCAAAGGATACGGAAAGTCATACCGGAATACTGATGGAACTGGCAGACCTGTTTCAGGACGATGAAATGATAGAAGAGCTTATAAAAGCAGATAACATTGAAAAAATAAATGAAATAATCAGAAACTATAAAAATTAAATAAAATTCAGGAGGAAAAATTATGAAAATTATGGCAGTTTGTGGTTCAGGTCTAGGAAGCAGCTTTATGGTGGAAATGAACATTAAGAAAGTATTAAAAAAAATTGGAGTGGAAGCAGAAGTGGAGCATGCTGATCTGGCTTCCGCAGTTCCAGGAGTAGCAGATGTATTTGTCATGGGAAAGGATCTGGCTGACAGTGCAAGTGTTCCTAAGGACAAGCTTATAGTCCTTGATAATATCATAAGCATGCCTGAGCTGGAAGAAAAACTGACGGCGTATTTTGGAAAATAGGAAACGGAAAAAATGAAAAGAAATTAAAAACATAGGAGGTAGAAGTAATGAAAGACATTTTAAACTTTATAGTGGATATTTTAAAAATCCCTTCAATTCTGGTGGGAGTAATTGCAATGATTGGTCTGATAGTTCAGAAAAAACCGGTTACAGACGTAATAAAAGGAACAGTTAAGACGATACTTGGATTTATAGTGCTTGGTGGAGGTGCCGGCTTACTGGTAGGGGCATTAGCTCCGATGGGTCAAATGTTTGAACAGGGCTTCCATGTACAGGGGATAGTTCCCAATAATGAAGCCATTGTATCCATGGCATTGAAGGACTATGGAACTACAACAGCCTTAATAATGGCTTTTGGAATGTTCTTTAATATTTTCATTGCGAGGTTTACTAAACTTAAGTATATATTCCTTACAGGACATCATACACTTTATATGGCGTGTATGATAGCAATAATATTGAAAGTAGGGGGATTTGAAGGGACATTGCTGGTAGTAATAGGTTCCCTGACACTAGGACTTGTAATGGCAGTATTTCCTGCAATGGCACAGCCTTTCATGAAAAAGATAACAGGAAGCGAAGATGTGGGCTTTGGACATTTTGGAACAATAGGATATGTACTGTCGGGAATTGTAGGTTCAGCAGTAGGAAAAGGTTCAAAGTCAACAGAAGAGATGGAACTGCCTAAAAACCTCAGCTTCCTGAGGGACAGCTCCATATCTATTTCGCTGACAATGATGGTAATATATCTCATACTGGCTATTGTATCAGGAAAAGAATTTATTGAGACAAATTTAAGTAACGGAGACAACTATCTCGTGTTTGCAGTTATCCAGGCTATAACATTTGCAGCAGGAGTTTATATTATACTGGCAGGGGTAAGGCTTGTACTGGCAGAAATAGTACCTGCATTTGTAGGATTTTCTGAAAAGCTTGTTCCTAATGCAAAACCGGCCCTGGACTGTCCGGTAGTTTTCCCTTATGCACCTAATGCCGTTTTAATTGGATTTTTATGCAGCTTCCTAGGTGGAATAGTAGGGCTTTTTATGCTAGGAATGATGAAATGGACATTAATCCTGCCAGGAGTAGTACCGCACTTTTTCTGTGGAGCAACGGCAGGAGTGTTTGGAAATGCAACAGGAGGAAGAAGAGGTGCGGCACTGGGATCATTTGCACACGGTCTGCTTATAACTTTCCTACCGGTAATACTTCTTCCGGTATTAGGAGATTTAGGATTTGCAAATACTACATTCTCAGATGCGGACTTTGTTACAGTAGGTATCATACTGGGTAACATGGCAAAAGCTTTGTCACCAATAGTAATTTCAGGAATAATGATAGGGATAACTGCACTTCTGGTAGTTATGGGATTTATGCCTTCCAGAAAGAAAGCAGAATAACGGCGGGAAAAATAAAATTTTTTAGAATATATTGAATCTATAAATAAAATTCGATTTTGTAAACAGCTAGGAATAAGCTGATAATGAGGAGATGAAAGTGGATAATTGTAATGAAGAAATTATAGAAATGAAGAAAATGTCTGACAATATACGGTTATATACATTAAAATCATTGACAAACCTCGGGTTTGGACATTACGGAGGAAGCCTTTCCATAGTAGAAACTCTGGGGGTACTCTATGGAGGTGTTATGAATATAGACGCAGGTAATCCCCATTGGGAGGGAAGGGACTACTTTGTCCTGTCCAAGGGACATGCAGGACCAGCCCTGTATTCGGCTCTTGCCCTTAGAGGTTTCTTTCCGTTGGAAGAACTGAGGACATTAAATGAAAATGGTACAAATCTTCCAAGCCATCCTGACAGGCTCAGGACAAGGGGTGTAGACGCTACGACAGGCTCCTTAGGTCAAGGTATTTCCATAGCGGCAGGAATAGCAAAGGCATTGAAGATGGATGACAGGGAAAACAGGGTGTTCTGTATAATCGGTGACGGTGAAATAAATGAAGGGCAGTGCTGGGAGGCATTCCAGTTTATAGCCCATCATAACTTAAATAACCTGGTCATATTTCTGGACTATAATAAGCAGCAGCTGGACGGATACATTGAAGATATCATAAAACCGTTTTCCTTTGAGGAGAAGTTAAGGTCATTCGGATATGAAACTGTTACAGTGAAAGGTAATGATATAAAGTCCATATACGAAGCTGTGAAAGACAGGAGGAATTCTGATGAAAGACCTCTCTTTGTAATACTTGATACTGTAAAGGGGCAGGGAGTGGAATGTATAGAAAGAATTCCTAATTCTCATCATCTGAGACTGTCTGATACACTGAAAAGGGAAATAGAGGAAGCAATAGAAAAGCTGGAAAAGGGGGTAGAGCAGGATGTATAAGGTCTACAAGGGGGAAATAAGAAAAGATGACATTGAAATGAGGAGAATATACTCTGCCAAGCTTTCAGAACTTATGGACAGAGACGACAGGATAGTAGCCCTGGAAGCTGATCTGATGGGTGCTATAACAAATGACATACTTCAGAGGGAAAACCCCGGAAAGGTAATAAACTGTGGAATAATGGAAGCTAATATGATAGGAGTAGCTGCAGGAATGTCCATAGCGGGGAAATACCCCTTTGCCCATACATTTACAGCCTTTGCCAGCAGAAGGTGTTTTGACCAGCTGTTCATGTCCTGTGCCTACCAGAAAAATAATGTGAAAGTTATTGCTTCTGATGCAGGAATAACAGCGGTCCATAACGGAGGAACTCATATGTCCTTTGAAGATATGGGGATAATGAGAGGACTTGCACATACTGTTGTAATGGAAATGACAGATGGTACAATGTTTGAAAATATATTGGAGCAGGTAGCTCTAAAAGATGGATTTTACTGGATAAGGACAATGAGGAAGAATGCATATACCATCTATGAAGAGGGATCCCGGTTTGAAATAGGGAAAGGGAATATAGTAAGAGACGGAAAGGATACTACATTGATAGCAAACGGGATAATGGTAATAGAAGCATTAAAGGCGGCTGAAAAGCTGGAAAAGGATGGAATTAGTACAGCAGTCATAGATATGTTCACATTAAATCCTATTGACAGGGAACTTATAAAGGAGTATGCAGAAAGGACAGGAAAGATAGTGACATGTGAAAATCACAGTATCCATAACGGACTGGGGAGTGCAGTATCTGAAGTAGTCGCTGAATCAGGAAATGCAAGGGTGAAAAGAATAGGAATACAGCAGAGATACGGACAGGTAGGTACACTAGACTTTCTTATGGAAGAATACGGGCTTACAGCTGAACATATATACAGGAAAGCAAAGGAATTCTTTGAATAGTTTTTAAATAGAATAGTACAAAATGGAATAACATGATTGGCAACAAATAAAATTTTATTAAAAAAAACAGAATTAATAAAGAAAAATTAATAAGATTTAAAATAAGATATCAGTTACTATATCAAAATTAAAGAAATAGTAACTGATATTTTTTATCTTGATAAAGATGGAATCTTTAAAAAAATGCCTGAATATCCTGAATTTGCATGGGTTGAGACGATTGTAAATGCCCTGACACATCGTAATTATTCTATCAGAGGGGATTATATAAAAGTTATTATGTTTGATGATAGGTTGGAAATAAATAGTCCTGGCTCATTACCTAATATAGTAACGATTGAAAATATTATTAATAAAAGCTATTCCAGAAATCCTAGAATAGCTAGAATACTTTCAGAATTTGGGTGGGTTAAGGAAATGAATGAAGGTGTTAAAAGAATCTACAGTGAAATGGAGAAATTCTTCTTAAATGCTCCTATTTATTCTGAACCTAACAACAGTGTACTATTAATTTTGGAAAATAATATACTGAACAAGTCAGTGAGAATATCAGAAAGTATGCGGAAATTAATAGGAAGTGATTTATTTGATAATTTATCTAAACTAGAAAAGGAAATAGTCCATTACAGTTTTATTAAAAAGAAAGTAACAGTCAAGGAAATTTCAAAAATATTAAATAAAAGTTCGGTGTATACAAGTAAATCTTTAAAGAAGCTATCGAATTTGAATATTTTAGAATGGCATGGAACAAGTAAAAAGGATCCTACTCAATATTATACATTGAAAAACGGTAGTAGTTTGTAGTAAGAGGTAGTAGTTTGTAGTAATTGGAGTACCTTTAGCTACATTGATATTTTTCTTATTTTCCCCTTTGGTACAGCTGGAAATAAGACAGGTAGTGCTTTTAGCCACATGTAGTCCTGTAGGGCTTACTGCCCCATTGTATTCCTAGCTGTTTAAAGGAGATTATATACATGCTGTAAGACTTGTAGGATTAAGCACTATACTGTCCCTTATCACTATACCATTATTTGTGTATATTATGGAGCTACTGCTTCATTAATATGTATACATTCCTAGCCTGTTATTTGTAATGTAGAATAAAGGAGTAAGGAGTTTTTTCCATCCAGGGAGAATATGCTTTAATTCATCAGTAAAATTAATAAGTCCAATTTGCCTTATTTTCGGATTAAGGTTAGTAATTTCACTTCCATCCTTGACTCCCCATTTAAATTGTGCATTTTCCATATTCTTTACGGTATCATGAGACTTTTCCTTTCCTACAAGCCCTTTGTAAAGCAGATCAAAATATGCTGTAAAACTGGAAAAATTGTCTGTTAAAATATTGAGGAAATTTTTTACTTCCTCTTCTGAAAAATACATCAGTACTCCTTCTGAAATAAGGAGAAGCTTTTTTTCATTTATTTCTATATCTTTTGTCCATGAAGGATCTAAGGCAGATTTCGGTATGTTCTTTACCTGTAAATTTTCTTTAAAGAATAATTTTCTCTGTTCGATTACAGAAGGAAAATCAAGGTTATACCATGTTATATTTCCGTTATCTATCCGCTCAAATCTTGTGTCAAGTCCAGCTCCTATAGAAACAATAATACAGTCAGGATTCTTTTCAATAAATTTTCTGATTTCATTATCCATAGTTTTAGCTCTGGCTAAAATACCATAATA
>JBHACQ010000125.1:0-22418 GCA_041854625.1 Leptotrichia sp.
ATAAAAAGTTGAATTAATCAAGGAACGGAAACCTTTACAGATATCCACTTTTCCATATACTTTTCCACAAAAAAAGTAGTATTTTTTAAAAGGTAATGATATTTTTAAACATTTTAACATAGTTTTCCACATAACTGGGAACTCCCTTTTTTCATATATAAAATTTTTTTTTTAACATTTTCATTTTTTATTTTTTCTTTTCCAGTTTTTCTGTTGGAAAGTCTGTTAAAAAATTTGTTATTAATTATTATCAACAAAATACTTTTTTATTTTCCACAGGATAGATTTTCTACAGAAGCCTTAATTCAAGCCTTCTAACAAATCCACACAATATAATAATAATAATATTTAATGAAATATATTTTTTATAATATTATTGGAATGTGGATTAAGTGAAAAATTTCAAAAATAAGAAAATACTCCTTGACTTTTTACGGAAATTTGTTTATCATATTATGTAACTATCTGTAAAAATTTTATAAAAGAATTAAGGAGATGAATAAAGAATGACTAAAAGAACATACCAACCAAATAAAAGGAAAAGAAAGAAAGATCATGGATTCAGATCAAGGATGAAAACAAACAGCGGTAGAAATGTCTTAAAGAGAAGAAGAGATAAAGGAAGAGCTAAGCTATCAGCATAACCCGGTGATTTAAAAACAGCACCGGGTTTTTAAAAAATACATCAACCTTAAAAAGAGAATAAACATGAGTATAAAAAAGATAAAGAAAAGCAGGGAATTTAATTATATTTATAACAGTTCAAAGAAAGTATATACAAAATATGCTATTATTTTTATGTCTGAAAGCAGGAAAGGACAGCGTTTCGGGTTTGTAGCAAGTAAAAAAACAGGAAATGCTGTACAGAGAAACAGAATAAAAAGACTTTTCAGAGAATTTGCACAACAGAACAGTCAGAAAATGAATAAGGACTATGACTATGTGTTTGTAGGAAAAGCAATCTTAAAAGATAATATTAGAAAAATGAGCTATAAGGATATAGAAAGAGATATGATGAAGGTGATAAGACAATGAAGAGCTTATTATTATTCCTGATTAAAGTATACCAGAAATACATGTCAGGCATTCATGGAAGAAGATGCCGTTTCTATCCGACCTGTTCTGAATATTCAAAACAAGCTATTACAAGATATGGAGCAATTAAGGGGCTGTATCTGAGTATACGTAGAATTTTAAGATGCCATCCCTTCAACAAGGGTGGATACGATCCTTTAAAATAGAAAATAAAACGGAAAATTATGGAGGAAAAATATAAATGAGAATAAAATTTTTAGAGGATTTTGTTGTCTTCCTTCTGAAGGAGATAACAAAAATAGTAGGAAATTATGGAATTGCCATAATAATAATAACAATATTAATGAGGATAGCCCTTTTTCCCCTTACCTTAAAACAGGAAAAATCAATGAAAAAGATGAAGGAACTGGAACCGGAAGTAAACAAGATAAAGGAAAAATATAAGGATGATCCGCAGGAAGTACAGAAACAGATGGCAGAACTTTATAGGACGAATAATGTGAATCCTCTGGGAGGGTGTCTTCCGCTGTTATTACAGTTACCAGTATTTGTAGCCCTGTACTATGCATTCAGCGGGAATGCAATTCCAAATGATGCCACATTCCTATGGTTTAACCTTAAAAAACCTGATACCCTGTTTAAAATAGGAGCATTTGCATTTAACCTGCTGCCTATTTTAAATACAGCGGTAACGTACATACAGCAGAAAATAATGACATCAGTAAGTGGCGGAGGACAGGAAAATAGCCAGATGCAGACTATGCTATACATGATGCCGGCAATGATGCTCGTACTTTTTTATAATATGCCTTCCGGAGTGACGTTGTACTATCTTGTATCCGGAGTTCTTTCACTTGTTCAGCAATATTTTGTAATGAAAGGGAGAAGCAAAGAATGAATGAATTTACATTGAAAGCTAAAAATAGAGAAGAATTAGATGATATGATAAAAAGAAGGCTTACGCTGGAAGAAGACGAGACGTTCAAGGTGACAGTACTGAAGGAGCCTAAAAAGATACTTTTCTTTAATGTAAATGGAGAATACCTTATTGAAATTATTAAAAAAGAAAGTCAGAAGACCCTTCAGAATGAAAGAAATGAAAAGAAGAATGAAATAAGGACAGATAACAGGAAACAGGAAACTAGAAACAGTACATTCAGGGAAAAGAAAAAACACGACCAGAAGGAAAAAAGGAACATAAAGGAAACAGGGAAAAGCGAAAAGCCTTTAAAAAGAAGTCAGAGTACATTAAATACAGAAAATGTAAGCAGCAGTACTCCGGTTCAGCCGGCTTCCTCAAGTCAGCAGGCAGATCCTAATATTGACAGGATAAGAGGATTCATGAAGGAGCTGATTGTAAATTCCAAACTGGAACTTAAAGTAGTAAACGTTTCTAAAGACGGAGATAGATATATTGTAAATGTAGATGGTAAGGACATAAGATATCTGATAGGTGAAAAGGGAAGCGCACTGAATGCAGTAGAGTATCTGCTAAGCTCAGTAAAACCTCTGAAAAATGTAAAGGTTGTAATAGATTCAAACAACTACAAGAAAAAGAGGGAAGAAGCATTAAGGGATCTTGCAAGGAAGAAAGGGAAGAAAGTGCTGGATTCAGGAAGAATTGTAAAACTGAACCCTATGTCTGCACGGGAGAGGAAGATAATTCATGAAGAAATATCCTTCATAAAAGGACTTAAAACTGAAAGTATGGGGGAAGAGCCTAAAAGATACCTGATTATAAAGAGGATAAAAGATATGAAAAATGAAAATGAGGTATAACAATGTTATTTGATACTATAGCTGCCATCTCAACTCCTAGAGGAGAAGGGGGAATTGGCATAATAAGAATATCAGGGGATAAATCATTTGAAATTTTAGACAGAATATTTAAAACTGAAAACCCAAATAAAAATTTGGGTTTTTATAAATTGAATTATGGATTTATACATGATGACGGAAAAATAATAGATGAAGTCCTGGCTGTGAGGATGAAGTCTCCCAGAAGCTATACTTGTGAAGATGTGGTGGAAGTCAACTGTCATGGAGGCTATCTCGTTACAGAGAAGATACTGGAACTCATATTAAGGGAAGGGGCACGTCACGCTGAAGCAGGGGAGTTTACTAAAAGGGCCTTCATGAACGGAAGGATAGACCTGTCACAGGCTGAAGCGGTAATGGATCTTATACAGGGGAAAACAGAAAAAAGCATATCCCTTTCACTTAATCAGCTGAGGGGGGATCTGAAGGAAAGGATAAAAGACTTCAAGAAGGCTCTTCTCGATGTTACGGCACATGTCAATGTAGTACTGGACTATCCGGAAGAAGGGATAGACGATCCGCTTCCTTCCAGTTTAAGGAAGAACCTTGAAAAGGTATATGATGAAGCAGGAGCCCTTATTGAGTCCTATGATAAGGGAAAGAAGATAAAGGAAGGGATAAAGACTGTAATAGTCGGAAAACCCAATGTAGGAAAGTCAACATTGCTTAATTCGTTACTGAAGGAGGAAAGAGCAATAGTTACCCATATTCCAGGAACAACAAGGGACATAATAGAGGAAATAATAAATATAAAGGGAATCCCTCTTGTGCTTGTAGATACAGCAGGAATAAGGAAGACGGATGATATTGTGGAAAATATCGGAGTAGAAAAGTCAAAAGAATTTATAGAGAAATCCGATCTTGTACTTCTTGTACTTGACTCTTCAAGGGAACTCGAGGAAGAAGACATGGAAGTCATTGATAAAATAAAAGAAAATAATAAGAAATATATTATATTATTAAATAAGATAGACCTTGAAAGGAAGATAAACCTGGACAGGTACAATATGGAAAATATAATAGAAATTTCTGCAAAGGACAATATCGGGATAGAGAAGATGGAGGAAAGGATATATTCCTATATAATAGAGGAAAGGGTGGAAGATTCGTCTGAAAAGTTTATTATAACCAATATAAGGCATAAGACCGCACTTGAAAAGACGAAAGACTCTATAAGGAATATCTTTGAAACTATAGATACAGGGATGCCGATGGATTTAATTTCAGTGGATTTGAAGGAAGCGCTTGACTCCCTCTCAGAAATAACGGGGGAAATTTCTTCAGAAGATATACTGGATCACGTATTTGGAAATTTCTGTGTAGGAAAATAAAAGGAAAATATAAAAAAACATTACAATGAATCGGAGGATAAAATGGCGAATAGTTACGGAGCCGAGAATATTAGAGTATTGGAAGGTCTGGAGGCAGTCAGGGTCAGACCGGGAATGTATATAGGATCTACTTCTGAAAAAGGGCTTCACCATCTTGTATGGGAAGTTGTAGACAACAGTGTGGATGAAGCACTAGCAGGTATATGTGACACTATTAATGTAAGCATACTTCCAGACAACATAATAGAAGTTGTAGATAATGGAAGAGGAATTCCGATAGATATGCATGAAACAGGAAAATCAACACTTGAAGTAGTAATGACCGTACTTCATGCCGGAGGAAAGTTTGATAACGACAACTATAAGGTTTCGGGAGGACTTCACGGAGTAGGAATTTCTGTAGTGAACGCCCTTTCTGAATGGGTAGAAGCTACAGTTACCCGGGACGGCAGAATTGTGAGGCAGACTTTTTCAAGAGGGATTCCTACAAGTGAACCTCTCCAGATAGGAGAAGCAGCTCCTGAAAAGCACGGGACAGCCATAAAGTTTAAGGCTGATGCAGAGATATTTGAAACAACAGTATACAACTACTCAATACTGGAATCCAGGTTAAAGGAGCTTGCCTACCTGAACAGGGGTCTTAAGATAACTTTAAAGGATGAAAGGAACAGCGAGAATATAAAGTCGGAGGAGTTTATATTTGAAGGTGGGATAAAGGATTTCCTGAATGAGATAGCTGATGAGGAAAAGATTTCGGATGAAATAATATATATGAGTGACTCTTTCCAGATTGAAGAGGAAAAAGAAGTAGAGACAGCTGACAGTGAGGGCAAGATAGTAAAGAAGGTAAAAAGTGCCAAGTTCGTAGAAGTAGAGATAGCTATGGCGTACACTGTCTCCCAGAGGGAAAATGTATATTCCTTTGTTAATAATATAAATACCCACGAAGGGGGAACTCACGTAAGTGGATTCAGGACCGCTCTCACAAGGACGATTAATGATGTTGCAAAGCAGATGAATATAATAAAGGAGAAAGACGGAACATTCCAGGGATCAGATGTAAGGGAAGGTCTTGTATGTGTAATAAGTGTAAAGATACCAGAACCACAGTTTGAAGGTCAGACTAAGACTAAGCTTGGAAACAGTGAAGTTACAGGTATAGTATCTAATATAGTTGGAAGCAACCTGAAATTCTATCTGGAGGATCATCCTAAGGAAGCTGAAAAGATAATTGACAAAATGTCAATGTCCAAGAAGGCAAGGGAGGCAGCTAAGAAGGCAAGGGAACTTGTATTAAGGAAAAACAGCCTGGAAGTAGGTTCGCTGCCTGGTAAGCTGGCTGACTGTTCTTCTAAGGATCCTTCGGAATCTGAAATTTTCATAGTCGAAGGAAATTCGGCTGGAGGTTCGGCAAAGATGGGAAGGGACAGGAGGTTCCAGGCAATACTTCCTTTAAGAGGGAAGATACTTAATGTGGAAAAATCAGGAGTAAACAGGGCACTTGAAAATGCTGAAATCCGTGCCATGATTACTGCTTTCGGTGCAGGATTCGGAGAAGAGATGGATCTTGAAAAACTGAGATATCATAAGATAGTAATAATGACTGATGCAGATGTGGACGGAGCCCACATAAGAACCCTCATGCTCACTTTCTTCTACAGGCATCTGAGGGAGCTGATAAATGAAGGCTATGTATATATAGCACAGCCGCCTCTTTATAAGATACAGTCAGGAAAGGCAGTAAAATATGCATATTCAGATGACCAGCTGAAAAAGGTTACAAAAGTTCTGGAAGATGACAACAGGAAGTACACTATCCAGAGATATAAAGGTCTGGGAGAGATGAATCCGGACCAGTTATGGGAGACTACCCTTGATCCGGAAGTGAGGACTTTACTGAAGGTAACGATGGAAGATGCCTCCTATGCAGACAAGATGTTTAATGTACTTATGGGGGATAAGGTTGAACCTAGAAGACAGTTTATTGAAGAGAATGCAAATTATGTAAGGAATTTGGATATATAAGCTGCTTTAAAGCCAATAGAGGACAGGATGAATTGATTTTTCCATCCTTTAAAAAAGGAAAGATAAAGATGGAGGTATAGAAATGTCTGATGACTTCAGAGATGATGATGAAATAGAAGAAATAGAAGAGACAGATGAAAATGATGACAGGGAAATAGTAGTTGAAGGACTTACGAAAGCTACAGATATGTCAAATGAAACAAATGTATACATAGAAGACGAGATAAAATCAGCTTATCTTGACTATTCCATGAGCGTAATAGTAAGCAGGGCTCTGCCTGATGTAAGGGACGGACTTAAGCCGGTTCACAGGAGGATACTGTTTGCCATGAATGAGATGGGGATGTCCCATAAATCCCCCTTTAAGAAATCAGCAAGAATCGTAGGGGATGTACTTGGTAAATACCATCCTCACGGAGATTCATCAGTATATAATGCCATGGTAAGGATGGCTCAGGATTTCAATATGAGATATGAGCTGATTGACGGACATGGAAACTTCGGTTCAGTGGACGGGGATGAAGCTGCGGCGATGAGGTATACTGAAGCCAGGATGGCTAAAATATCGGATGAGCTGCTTGCAGATATAAATAAGGATACAATTGACTATAGGAAAAACTTTGATGAAAGTCTGGATGAACCTACAGTACTACCTGCGAAGCTTCCGAATCTTCTGCTGAATGGAGCTAACGGGATTGCAGTAGGGATGGCTACAAATATTCCACCTCACAACCTGAATGAAATATGTGACGGTATAACTGCCATGATAGACAATCCTGAAATAACAGTAGATGAGCTTATGATGCATGTAAAAGGACCTGACTTCCCTACAGGAGCTATTATAAACGGGAAACAGGGAATAAAGGATGCGTATAGGACAGGACGTGGGAAGATAAAAGTTGCTGCCAAAGTGGAAATAGAAACTTCCAAGACAGGAAAGGAATCAATAATAGTCAACGAACTTCCATATCAGGTAAATAAGGCAAGGCTGATTGAGAAGATTGCAGATCTTGTAAGGCAGAAGAAGATAACAGGAATTTCAGATTTAAGGGATGAATCTGACAGGGATGGTATAAGGGTAGTAATTGAGCTGAAAAAAGGGGAGGAAAGCGAACTTATATTAAACAGCCTCTACAAGTATACAGACCTCCAGACGACCTTCGGGGTAATAATGCTGGCCCTGGTGGATAATGCCCCTAGAATACTTAATCTGAAACAGATACTTGAAAACTATCTGAAACACAGGTATGATGTAATAACTAGAAGGGTGCAGTTTGACCTCAACAAGGCAGAAGCAAGGGCACATATACTGGAAGGTTTCAGGATAGCACTGGACAACATAGAGGAAGTAATAAGGATAATAAGGGCATCTAAGGATGCAAATGAAGCAAGGGAACAGCTTATATCAAATTTCCAGTTTACGGAAATACAGGCAAGGGCAATACTTGATATGAGGCTGCAGAGACTGACAGGCCTTGAAAGGGACAAGATAGACCAGGAATACAATGATATAATGTTATTAATTGCAGATTTAAAGGCAATCCTTGCAGATGATGGAAGAAAATATCAGATTATAAGGGAAGAAGTGGTAGGACTTAAAGAAGACTTCGGTGATGCCAGAAGGACTGAAATAAGAAATCAGAGGGTAGAAATAGGAATAGAAGATCTCATTAAGGATGAAGATGTAGTAGTGACATTAACTGAAAAAGGCTATGTAAAGAGGATGGCTATTGATACATATCATTCCCAGAGACGTGGAGGAGTAGGAGTAAATGCTACTAATACAATAGAAGACGATGTAGTCAAGGATATGTATATTGCAAAAAATCTTGACAGCTTCCTCATATTTACTACAAAGGGTAAGGTATTCAGCCTTAAAGTCTATGAAATACCGGAATCAGGAAAGCAGGCAAGAGGCAAGCTGATAAACAACCTGATAAGCCTTTCAGAAGATGAGAAGGTAAGCACTGTCATAAAGGTACGTGAATTTGACGAAGATAAGAAGCTGTTCTTCATAACTAGGGATGGAATAGTTAAGAAGACTGACCTGACTGAGTTTGCTAATATAAACAGGGCAGGAAAGAAAGCAATTACATTAAAAGAAGAGGATGAGCTGACTTATGTAGGACTTACTACCGGAAATCAGAAAAATGAAGTATTTATTGCTACAAGGAATGGGTTTGCAATAAGGTTCCCGGAGGAAAATGTAAGAAGCATGGGAAGAAGTGCAGCAGGAGTCAAGGGAATCAGCTTAAGGGAAGACGACATAGTTGTGGCAGCTCTTCTGATTAATCCTGAAGTTTCTGAAGAAGAATTAAGTAAACTGAGTGTACTCACTATAACGGAAGAAGGATATGGAAAAAGGACAGCACTGAAGGAATACAGGATTCAGACAAGAGGTGGAAAAGGGATAACTAACCTGAAGATGAATGATAAGACAGGGAAAATAGTTGATGTTAAGATAGTTGATAATTCCACTGAAATAATGCTTATTACTTCTGAAGGGACACTTATAAGGACTAAGGTAGATTCTATCTCAGTAATAGGAAGGGCTACTTCAGGGGTAAGGATTATGAAGGTTAGAAATGAGGAGAAGGTAGCTTCTACAGTAAAGATAACTTCTGAAGAAGAACTTGAAAAGAATTAATAAGGAAAATAAAAAAGTTTTTAGATGGAGGATTTTATGAAAGCCATAGCAATGGTAAATCCTAAAGGTGGAGCAGGAAAGACGGTATCAGCTGTAAATATAGCATATGTACTGTCAGACAGGGGGAAGAAGGTGCTGCTTGTGGATGCAGATTCAAGGGGAGCAGTATCTGTTTATCTGGGACTGGAAAATGAAAATAGCACATTATTCCATCTTATAAAGGAACAGTATAAGAATATGTCTGTCCAGGACTTTAAAAAGTATATCGTATCAAAAAACGGTGTTGATATAATAGTATCGGATTCTGAACTCCATAGGCTTGATAACTATTTCATATTTGAAAATAATGACTATGGTTCGCTGTTAGACTGCATAGCGAACCTGATGTACCTCTTTGAAGGGTACGATTATGTAATCTTTGATACGGAAGGTACAGTAAATAATATGACCAGAGCTGTGCTGAAGGCTGCTGACTACATATTCTCCCCTTCAAAGAGTTCAGCCATAGATATAAACGGGCTGGCAGATCTGCTGAATATGTATGAAATTTCAAGGGAAAGCAATAAAAAACTTGAAATAAGGAAAATATTCCTAGTGCAGACAAAGCAGAATACAAAGGTTTTCAAAGAAACAAATGAAGAACTAAAAAATTTTTTCAATGATGGTAGATTTTCTGAAATATCCATAAGGGAGGACCAGAATATATTAAACAGCATGAAGGAACAGAAGGACATAATATCATTTAAGAGATATTCAAATGCAGCTATAGACTATAAGAATCTGGTTGATGAATTTTTATCTGAAGAAAGTGGGAGACAATGAGTGTAAGCAGTATTTTACAGAAAAGAAATACATTTAATGATGTTGTGGAAGTAAAAAGCAGCTTTGATTTTAAGCTTTTTGAAATAGAAGATGAAAAAGTTATAGAAAACCTTGTCCAGAAGGAAGCAGTTGCCAGAAGGAATATAATGCAGATTCAGAGGAACACACTGGAATTGGGGAAAGTCCTTTCGGAAACTCAGGAAATACTGTCAAATAACAAGAACGGAGCATTCAGAGCCTGGTTCGAAAATCTTGGCTTAAAGAAGGATTTTGTATACAGGGAAATACAGAGATATGAAATTTTCTGTAAATACAGTAACGAAAAAATAAAAGAACTTTCAGTAAGGGCTGTAAAATATATAAGTAATCCTGAAATTCCAGAAGCGGAAGTCATAGAAATAATTGAATCGGAAGAACCGATGAAAAAGATAAAGGAATTTGAAAAAAGCAGAAAAACTTCAATATCTGCCAATGAAAGAATAGCAGAACTTGAGTACAGGATAATACAGGCAAGGAAGAACATACGGAAATGGGAAGAAGAAATAATCAGGTTAAAGGGTACAGAAATTTAATTACTGTTTTATAACATGACTTTAATATTTGAAATTATATTGTCGCACACGTGCGACAATATTTTAATATATGGAAATTTACTAAGTATACAAATTGAAATTTTGTGGTATAATCTAATTAGAGGATGGAACTTTAACAATCATCGTCTAATAAAATGTATTCTGGGAAAAGGAGTGATAAAAATGTTACTGAAGAGGGCGTTATTTTTAATATCTGCTGAAAATGAAGTGGAACCTATGATGGAATTTGCTAAAATCTTTAAGAAGAGATACCACGTGGAAATTGATGCAGTATATGTAAAAGATATTCTTAAATACGAAATTTTCCCTATAACTATTGAAGGAATAGGGATGAACATAGGCTCTAACTTTGCCTACAGGGAATACAGGAATATGGAAGAAAGGACATATGAAAAGATAAAGGGTGTACTGGAGAAAGAGTTTTCAAATGTATATGCTAAGGAAGGTGAAACAGCAGAGACTGCTCTGGAAGAACTGAAGAAATATGACATGATGGTTATAGTAAAAAATGAAAAGGTCAGTCCTACATTGAAGGAACTTCTCAGAAGTATCTACAAGCCTCTAATAATACTTCCGAATAAGAAGGGATTTAAGCTGGACAGACTGCTGCTGCTTGATGACGGAGCATATAATGCGAATAAGACACTGTTTACATTCTTTTATATATTTGATGAGCAGAAGATAGATGTTTTAAGGGTAAATGTAGATTCAGACGAGCGTCTGTCTGAGAGATTTGGTAGTAACTATAACCTGATTTTAAAGGAAGGGGATCCTTTCAAAGTCATAATGAAGGAATCAGAAAATTACGATTTCATTTTAATGGGTGACCTGAGATACACGGTAATGGTTGAGAAGATTACAGGAAAACTTGGAATCAGGCTACTCGAAAATTTAGATAAACCGATTTTTATAGTATAAAAAATACGAGGAAAGAAGGCAGAGATGAAAATACTTATTTGTTCAGACAGTCATACAAGACTTGATTATTTTCAAAAGGTAATGGATCTGGAAGAACCTGAAATGGTGATATTTGCAGGAGATCATAGTACAGATGCCATTGACATTGCTTTAGTTTATGGGGATATTCCTTTTAAGATTGTCAGAGGGAATACAGATTACTTTGATTATGATACGAAGGACATAGAAATATTTGATTTAGGAAGCAGAAAAGTATTTCTGACTCATGGGCATCTTTTTGGTGTGAAAAGGAATCTTGAGGAAATCAGGAAAGCTGCTTTGACTGAAAATGCAGACATATGTATATTCGGTCATACACATATAGAATATGAGAAGGAAAATGATGGGGTGATATTTTTGAATCCAGGAGCTCTCCAAGATAAAAAATATGTTATTTATAACGGTAACAAGTTTATTCATAAAAAATTAAAATAAATTTTTTATATATTGGAGGAAACAAAATGAAGAACAATTTTTTTTCAACACTTCAGAAAATAGGAAGGGCATTTATGCTCCCTATCGCTGTACTTCCCATGGCAGGGATACTTTTAGGAGTAGGAGGGTCGTTTACAAATCCTGTACTAATTGAAACATATAACTTGACCTTCCTGAAAGCAGGAACACCTTTAAACTATATACTTCAGCTCTTTACAAATACAGGACTGTTTGTCTTTGCCAACTTACCTCTGCTATTTGCAGTAGGAGTTGCTATAGGGCTTGCAAACAGGAATAAGGAGACGGCGGCTCTTTCTGCTGTCCTAGGTTTTCTTTTATTCCATACTATAATAGGGACTATTTTAAGCTTTCAGGGGATAACGCCTGAAGGAGTCACTTATGACGCACTGATATCAAAAGGACTCAGTGAAGCTTCTGCGAGAGGAACTGCTGCCCTTTATGCAAAGGAACTGGGGATATTTACACTTCAGACAGGAGTATTTGGAGGTATAATATGTGGAATAGTAGCAGCAGTCATAACTGACAGGTTTTCCAATAAGGAACTTCCGGACTATCTCGCATTCTTCAGTGGAAACAGATTTGTACCGGTAATGACGATATTACTGTTTATCCCGGTGGCGGCAATATTTCCTTTTATATGGCCTTCCGTATTTATGGGAATTGTAAAGGCAGGGGAATGGTTTGCAGCAACAGGTCCGGCAGGTACATTCCTTTACGGATTTACAATGAGGCTTTTAAATGTATTCGGATTACATCACGCCATATATCCGCTCTTCTGGTATACGCAGCTGGGAGGAACTCTGGAAGTGGCAGGAAAAATGGTTTCAGGAGGACAGAATATATTCTTTGCCCAGCTTGCAGATCCGTCTGTTAGACATTTCAGTGCGGAAGCAACTAAGACAATGACGGGAGGATTCCTTCCTATGATGTTTGGACTACCTGCAGCGGCTCTTGCAATGTACAGGACTGCTGATGACAAGAATAAGGGTGCAGTGAAAGGTATACTTATTTCAGCTGCTCTGACATCTTTCCTGACAGGAATAACTGAACCGATAGAATTTACATTCCTGTTTGTTGCTCCTGTACTCTATGTGATACATGCCTTACTTGAAGGACTTTCATATATGCTGATGTTTGTCTTGAATGTTGCGGTAGGTATAACATTCTCAAGGGGAATAATAGACTTTACCTTCTTCGGGCTGCTTCAGGGAATGGCTAAGACATCCTATCATTGGATACTGATACTGGGTCCTGTATATGCTGTAGCCTATTACTTTATATTCAAGACTCTCATACTGAAGTTCAATATACCTACACCAGGAAGAGGGGAATCTGAAAACAGGTTATATACAAGAAAGGACTATAATGAAGCAAAAGACGGAAAAAGAGAACTGATAGATGACATAGTTGAATCTCTAGGCGGAATTGAAAATATAGAAAATATAGATGCGTGCATTACGAGGTTAAGGGTAACGGTCAAGGATCCTTCTGTAGTCTCCGATGACGTAAAATGGAAGGAACTTCAGGCTAAAGGAGTAATAAGATCAGGAAAGGGTGTACAGATTGTATACGGGACACAGGCGGAAATATATAAGAATAAGATAAGAAGCAAATACAGGATATAATCCTGTATTGGAAAAAATACAGAAGATTAAAGGAATCAATGGAATTAACTGATATTCCTAGATACAGTAATATAAAAGAGGAATGTACCGGAAATGGCATTCTGGAATTAGACAAGTCATATTGAAGACTTGAAATGTTAATTACAGTCTGCGTTTTTAATACATTCCTCTTAAAATTTTTCTATACCGAATAGAAACATCTCTTAGGAGATGTTATCTTTTCTTCTGACTTGAGCTTTTTCAGTACCTTATCCACCTCTTTTTTGTCTGCTCCAAGGGATTCGGCAATTTCTCCTGACTTCATAGGCTCTGATTTTTTCAGAAGTTCGATAATTTTTTCTGACAGTTCCATATTAGTGTCCACCTTTCTTTATTTTCATACAACCATGCCTATTTATAGCATATATATATTTACATATCAAATTTATAATAAATTTCTAAGGTAAAAAAACATCATATCGTTTATAATGATATTAATAACTGATTATATAATCAGAAACTGAAACAGGAGGAACTTTTAATGAGAAATAATAAATTCTCTTTAAGAAAAAAAACTTTATTGGCTGTTGCAAGTATAGCAGGATTCCTTTATATGTATGAAAATGCTGCCGGAAAATCATTAATTCCGGATCCTGCAAAAACAGGCAGGATAAAGAATATAGAGAATGGAAAACATGGAAATGAAGAAAAAGGAGGAAAGGCTGATATTTCCATTACTAAAAAGGAGCTGGAAATTGTTGCAGATAAGATTTTTCATAACGAAGCCGGAGGAAAGAAAAGTAATCTTGTACACTGGAATACAGGAGAAAATTTTCCCTCCCTTGGAATAGGACATTTTATATGGTATAAGAAGGAACAGAGGGGTTCCTTTGAAGAAAGCCTTCCACAGCTGGTGAGATATTATAAATCTAAAAATGTAGAATTACCTAGGATATTGAAGGATAATGAATATTCTCCATGGAAAAGCAGGGAAGAACTTATGAAACTTAAAGAGGAAGGAAACAAGGATATAGAAGAACTGACAGAATTCCTTTACAGTACAAAAGATATCCAGATTGAATTTATATTTAAAAGGCTGGAGTCTTCCCTTGAGAAGATGCTTGCCGTAGCAGAGGATAAGGAAAATGTGAAAAAGCAGTTTTACAGGGTGGCAAATTCTCCGAATGGGCTGTATCCCCTAATTGACTATGTTAATTTTAAGGGAGAAGGTACGAAGCCTGATGAAAGCTATAATGGAGAAGGATGGGGACTGCTGCAGGTTCTGGAAAATATGAAGGGTACAGGTTCAGGGAAAGAAGCTTTAGTGGAATTCAGCAATTCTGCCAAGTTTGTACTCCAGAGGAGGGTAAACAACTCAGATCCTTCAAGGAATGAAAAGAAATGGATTCCTGGATGGTTTAACAGATGTGACACTTATAAACAGTAAAATGATTAAGTAATTAAAATGAAAAAGGAGAAAGTGATGAAAATAAATCATATGGCACTGTATACAGGAAATATTGAGAAATCCAGGGATTTTTATATGAAATATTTTGAAGCAGTACCGAATGAAAAGTATCATAATCCGAAAACAGGGCTTCAGACATATTTTTTACGTTTTCCTGGAAGTGATGTAAGGCTTGAGATAATGACAAGGCCGGAAATATCAGAAAGGGAGGATAAGGTTATGAATAAAGGCTTTATCCATATTGCCTTCAGTGTAGGAAGTAAGGAAAAGGTAGACAGTCTGACTGGAAGGCTTATAGCAGACGGATTTAAGTGTCTGAGCGGTCCCAGGACAACAGGAGACGGATATTATGAAAGTGTGGTAGAGGATATAGATGGAAATTTAGTAGAAATTACAGAATAATAAAAATCCTTCAGTATTTCATGAGAATGAAACTCTGAAAATGCTGACTTGAATATAGGGGAGACTAAAAAATGATGTATGCATATAAAACTCTATATGAGGAAATAAAGATAAACTATGAGATAAAAGGGGAAGGAAAACCTGTAATGATGATTCATGGGCTTGCCTGTGATATGAATATTATGAAAGGATGTATGGAACCGGTATTTGAAAAGAAGGAGGGGTACAGCAGGATATATATTGACCTGCCTGGAATGGGAAAGTCAGGTTCATCCCCAAATATAGCTTCTTCAGAAAGGATAATGGAAATACTTTTATCTTTTATAGGAGATATAGTAAAGGAAAGTTTCCTTCTTATAGGTGAATCATATGGAGGATATATTGCCAGAGGAATTCTGTCGGAAATACAGGACAGGATAGACGGAATTGCCCTCATATGTCCTGTCGTATTTCCTGAAAGTAAGGACAGGATACTGCCGGAAAAAGAGATTGTAATAAAGGACAGAAGTTTTCTGGAAGAATTGCATAAAGGCAGACAGGAAGCAGTAGAAGAGTATCTTGAAATGGCAGTCATTGTTAATAAAAGAACTTATGACAGGTATAGACAGGAAATATATTCAGGAATTAAGGAAGCGGATAAAGATTTTATATTATCTTTGAGGAAAAATTATAGTTTTTCCTTTGATGTAGACAGAAAAATAGGGAAAAATTATAAGAAGCCGGCGTTATTTATGGCAGGCAGACAGGATAACATAACAGGTTACAGGCAGCTTGAGGAACTGTGTAATAATTATGCGAGAGGTACTGTTGCAGTAATTGACGGAGCAGGACATAACCTTCAGATAGAAAATCCTGAAATATTTGAAGTGATGATAACAGACTGGCTGAACAGGATACAGCAGGCATCGTTATTATGAAATTATAAAGATAAAAAAGTATCAATAAAGGAAATTCTGTATAAACTGACATATTTTTGACATAATATGGTGGTATTATATTTGTACAGTTTAAATAAATAATATTATGGAGGAAATTATGAAAAATAAAATTAAAAAATTAACAGTAATTTTAGGACTTATAACAATATTAGCAAACATAGGGATGGCTTCTTCAAAGCCTTCAAATAAAAAAGCTCCGGCACAGAAGGTATGTAAGGATAAAAACGGGAAGACGGTAAAATGTAAAGTTACACAAAATAAGAATACTAAGAAGCCAAATACAACAGTAACTGGAAAAGGAAAAGAAAAGGCAACTTCAAGTAAATAGGAAAAAGCAGAAAGTCTGTTTCAAAATTAATTTAGGTTTATCCTAAGATAAACTGTTATTTTTTGAAACAGATTTTTTTGTTAGGAAAGTAAATTTACTTTTTTTAATATAAAAAATATGAAATAAAAAAGTAAAAATAAGCAGAATAAAGTTCTACATACATAGAAAAATGAGTAAAAATCAAAATTAAGGATATGATTTTATAGAAAGTTTCACGTGAAAAAATATATTGCTGTTTTCTGACATCGTTATGTAATAAAAGATGCTATGGTTCATAAAAAAAGAACATGTACCAAAAAACTGGTCAATGAGAATTGAAAAGTTTGGAGGTACACGTTCTTTCAGAGACAGCCTTAAAAGTATATAAAGTAAGATGTTCTTAATTAAATGATAATTTTAGTATACAGAAAATCAAGAATCAGTAAACTTCTACAAGGCACAGGTTATTTCCATCGGGATCCTTAAAGCTGAAATACCTGACTACACCAGGAACTTCTTCTATCGCTTCATTCTTTATTATGCCTGTGTCCTGTAATCTTTTATATTCTTTTTCCAGATTTTCCACTTCAAAATTTACACAGTTATCACAGTCAACTACCTTTCCTTCAAAGAGCATAATCCACATATTTCCAATTTTATATTCTATCGTTCCATCAGAAGGTACAAGTTCTTCTTTGGGGGAGAATACATCCTTATACCATTCTGCAGATTTCGCCAGGTTTTTTACAGGCAATCCTGCAATTATATTTTTCACTTTCATAATTTATACACCTCAAATTCATTTGATTTTCTTAAATTCTATGTTTCTATTCTGTCATTTCCCAAGCATCAAAAAGCTTATTCCATACATTATAAAAATACTCCCTTGCCTTATCCCATTCCGTAGAATCTCCCCATCCGCTGTTAAACAGGTGAATATCAGTATTATTTCCTTTTGGTATAAAAGAAACTGAACAGACTGTTAAAGGGACAGAATTATTCATTACAGGAAAAATACTGGGACCTTTCCATTCAAAGGCTATAAATTCATAAGGGATGTATACTAAAATTTTACATCCTGCTGTAGAGTCTTTATCCCTGTTTTCTAAATTCCAGAAAAGCTCGTATTTTCCACCAACAAAATCATCAATATCAGCATCAAGGCAGGTCGTCCATTTAACTTTATCATTATCTGAAAAATATGTGAAGGCTTCTTCCACAGGACATTTTAGAGTTCTATTAACATGTATGACTTTATTCATTTAACTATCTCCTTTCTTTTTGTTCTACTTATATCCTATTATACATCAGAACTCATACAAGTTCTTATCATGAATTGCACTTTTTAACTATTATAGGCTGTGAACCTGATAGAATAACTATCTTATGGGTAAATAAAGGGATATGTGGTATAATATATCTAGATTGAAATTAATTAAAAGGATAAGAGATTATGGATATAAAGAATGTTACAATGTATATGAGGGAAAACCTGGATAAGAATTATAGTATTGAAGAGATTGCGGCAAGATTCGGATATACAAGATTCTATTTCAGCAGGAAATTTAAAAGGGAGACAGGATTTTCTGCAAAGGAATTTATATCCCTTCTTAAAATGGAGAAGGCGATAGAAAATCTCCTGTCAGGGCAAAGCAGTATTATTCTGACTCAGCTTGATTCAGGATATGAAAGTTCAGGTTCTTTTACAAATATTTTTAAGAAGAATACAGGACTTTCTCCAAAAGAGTACAGGAAAAAGATGGAAAAACTATATAATACAGTGATTAAATACAGGGAAAATGAGGGACTTCTGAAAGAATCCTATTATGAATCCGGATATACAGAGAATTACAACTCTCTGACAGTAAATCTTATATATCCTCCAGAATATAGAAGTGAAGTTACTTTTGTAGGGCTGTTTAAGACACCTGTACCAAATCATCCTCCAGTTGTAGGTAAAGCCGTTAATCCTGAAAAGACAGGGAACATATGTAAGCTTAACAATATTCCTGACGGAAGATACTGGCTATTGGCATGTTCTATAGAAAAGGGCAGTAGACTTTTAAAATATTTTGACCTGAAGGACTGTCTAAGGGCAAAAATAGACAGCAGTATAGACATTCCAATAAAAGGAATGAATGAATTTACATTAAATCTAAGGGAAGCATTTCCTGAAGACCCGCCTATACTGATAAATCTTCCAGAGCTTGTATTCAAGGTTGTAAAAGAAATATTTAAATAGGATTTTATATAGGTTGGACATGATTCATACTGAACATCATTTATAAAGTACAGGAAATTTATGGTGGTAAACCGTACTTTAGAATTGTAAATACAAAAAATAATAATTTATCCTAATCAAAATACTTGAATAACAAAATAAATAATAGTATAATCTAGAATATATAAAATTGAGAGGAGATACATGGTGAAAAGGGAAGGCAGGACAATATCCATAATGAAAGTATCTGCAGTGGTATTCTGGCTGACAGTATGGCATATAGTCTCAAAGATAATAAATCAGGAGTTTCTGCTGGCATCCCCTTATGAAGTTTCACGGCAGATAATATTATACATGCTTGATGGAACTGCCTGGAATATAATTATTAATTCATTTTTCCATATATCGGCAGGATTTATAGCAGCAATATTCTTGGGAACTTTAACGGCAGTACTGTCGTATAAATTTAACCTGTTCAGGATACTTATTGATCCTTTAATGACAGCTATAAAGTCTGTAACAACTGCTTCTGTAATCATACTTTTCCTTGTATGGTCAAAACCGGAATATCTGTCTATAATAGTTTCTGTATTCATGGCATTTCCTATAATTTATACAAGCATACTGAAGGGACTTTCCGAAGTGGACGGAGCACTTCTGGAAATGGCAGAAGTATTCAGGATATCGCCATTAAAGAAGATAATCTATATTTATGTATCCCAGATAATGCCCTATTTTGAATCAGCATGTATTTCATCACTGGGACTGGCATGGAAGGCAGGAATTGCAGCAGAAGTAATAGGTCTTCCTGCAGGTACTATAGGCCTTAACTTGTATGAAGCCAAAATATACCTGAATACAGTGAACCTGTTTTCATGGACTGTAATAATAGTAATGCTAAGCTTTCTAAGTGAGAAGATATTTACACATGCCATCAGGTACTGTATACGGAATATAGAGAGGGGGAAGCTGTGGATATAAGGATATTAAATCTTACAAAGAAGTATGGAGACAGGGATATATTCAGAAATTTTTCTCTTTCAATAGGAAAAGGCAAGGTAACAGCACTTATGGGAAAGTCAGGACTGGGTAAGACGACTCTTATGAGGATTCTTATGGGACTTGAAAAATATGATTCAGGAGAGATTGAAGGTCTGGAAGGTATAAGAATAGGTGCAGTTTTTCAGGAAGACAGGCTATGTGAAAATCTGTCTTCTGTAACAAATGTAGCAATAGCATGTGACAGGAAAGTAACTAAAGAAATGATAGAAAGGGAGCTTGAAAGGACGGGACTTAAAGGGAGTCTTCATAAGCCTGTAAGGGAACTGAGTGGCGGAATGAAAAGGCGTGTAGCTATTGTGAGGAGTGTTATGTCCCCTTCAGATATACTGATATTTGATGAACCTTTTAAAGGCCTTGATTCAGAAACCAAGGAGGACATTGTAAAGTATCTTAAGGAGAGGATAGGAGGCAGGACAGTCATCCTTATAACTCATGACATAAGAGAAGCGGAGATTTTTGACAGTAATGTAATAAACTTATAAATAATATCTAGAAGAAAGGGTGAAAATAAATGAAAAAGAAAATTTTTATGACTTTACTTGCTGTTGTCGGAATATTTATGACAGCGGCATGCGGGATGAAGGAAAATGAAAAGCCGGAAAGCTCAAAGGGGGAGGTAAAGCAGGAACAGAAGCAGGACACTGTAAAGGATAAGACTATAAAGATAGCGGCGTTAAAAGGACCGACTGCAATGGGACTTGTAAAGATTTTTTCTGACAACGAAGCAGGAAAGACTTTAAATAAATACGAAACTTCTATAGCTAGCACTCCAAATGAGATAGTTGCAGCAATAGGAAAGGGAGAATTTGATATGGCTGCCATTCCTGCAAACCTGGCTTCTGTAATATACAACAAGACTGGAGGAAAAATAAGGGTTGCAGCAGTTAATACATTGAGTGTATTATACATGGTGGAAACAGGGGATACAGTAAAAACAGTGAAAGATCTTAAAGGAAAGACAGTATACACGACAAATAAGGGGGCAACTCCTGAATATGTACTGAATTATGTACTGAAGGGAAACGGACTTGAGCCTGGAAAAGATGTAAAGATAGAATTTAAGTCAGAGGCGGCAGAAGTGGCAGCCTTACTGGCAAAGGGTAACAATGTAGTTGCTATGCTTCCTGAACCGTTTGTTACGGTTGCCAAGACCAAGAATAAGAACCTGAAAACAGCCTTCTACATGGGGGATGAGTGGGACAAGGTACCAGGAACAAAAGCAGGATCCCAGATTACAGGAGTTCTTGTAGTAAATAAGAAATTTGCAGAAGAAAATCCTGAAGCTGTAAAGAATTTTCTGAAGGAATATAAGGAATCAATAGACTTTTTAAATAGTAATGTGGAGGAAGGATCAAAACTTGTAGCAAAATACAATATCGTACCTGAACCTGTAGCAAAGCTTGCTATTCCAAAGACAAGGACTGCATTTATAGCTGGAAGTGAAATGAAGGAGAAAATGGAGGACTATTTAAAGATACTGTTTAAAGAATCTCCAGAATCAGTAGGAGGAAAGCTTCCTTCAGAAGATTTCTACCTTATAGCTAACTAATAATTCTAATTATGGAGCTGACTCTAAAGTAATATATATAGATAATGAAAAATTTTTATAAGTAGAGTTTACAAATTGAATAAAATTTTTACATATATTTATCTGTATACAGGCTACTGCTTTAGAGATAGCTCCATAAACTTTTATAATTCTGAATTCATCATATTTTTTGTTTATAAGCTGTTTTAAAAGGAAATTCCTTCTTCAAAGATTTCTCCGATGGAAAAGGAATGGACTTCATTTCCGGATATGATTTCTATTTCCCCATCATAATTAATATCCTGAACAGTTCCAAAGAACCTTTCTTCTCCAGCTTTTAAGTAAACCTTTTTCCCCTTCAGGTAGTTCAGCCTGTTAATTTCAGCCAGTATTTCAACCCATTTTCCATCTGTGAATGTTTTATACAGTATTTTAAACTCTTCGATAATATCTGTTATCACTTTGTCAATATCATATATCTTTCCTGTAATATCGGAAAGTGAAACAGCCTTATTCTTCAGTTCTTTAGGAAGACTGTTATTGATGTTTATTCCTATACCTATAAAGAATGTATCCTCTGCCTTTTCTACAAGGATACCTGACATTTTTTTTCCTTCAAAGTACACATCATTTGTCCATTTAAACATATAATTAAGATTTTCAGACTTCTCCAGTCCCTTTATAGCAGCCAGACCGGAAATCAATGGAATTTTTAAGTATTCAGAATCATCTGAAGAAAAATATTCCTTCTTTTTAACTATGAAAGTAAAAAGAGCCATCCCTTCCTGAGAAACCCAGCAGTTTCCTCTGCGAGCCTTCCCGGCAGACTGCGTTACGGCTGAAACGGCATCATATTCTTTAAAATCAGAAATATTCTGTTTCATATAGTCATTGGTTGAGGTAAGTGAATCAAATTTATAAACAGTCATTTCATTAACTTTCTCCTTTTCTTTATTTTCTTAAATATACACTATAAATAAAAAAAATTCAAATAAAAATTTGATTTTTATAAAAATGGGGGTAAAATATAATATATAGAAAAACAATATATAGTATGTATTAAAACTCATTTTTTTAAATCAAATAAAGTTAAGTATTATAAAGAAATTATCCTTGAAAGAACCACTTATAAAAAAATATATAAAGATTAAAATAAACATTTAAAAATTGGAGGGTAAATACCGCCGTTTCCCCATTGACAGGA
>JBHACQ010000126.1:0-39256 GCA_041854625.1 Leptotrichia sp.
AAATATTTTACCTTTATTTTATCTTTAGATTTTCATAAAAAATAAATAAGAATAGAATTTTATCGTTTTTTTTAGTATAATTTACATATAAGAATAAAAATATCATTTAAGGGGAAGTAAAAATGAAAGAGATAATATTTCTGGTTCTAGGAATTATGATAGTTCTAGGACTGCTGAAGAAAATGTTTAAACTGGTAAAATGGGTAATAATCATAGCTATAGCCTTGGCAGCATATAAATATTTTTTACCATTATTCTAGGAAATATGATGACGGTAATGGACGGACTTCAGCAAAAAAGATTTACGGTAAGAGAATAAAAAATGTCCTATACAAATAATTTGAGAAAGGAAAAGAATAAATGAAGACAGACAGGGAACTTATAAAGACACTTCTTTCAATGGACGGGAAAAGCTACGGGCTATATAAGAGCCTGAAGGGGGTATATAAATATCATAGGTTTATATTGAAGATAGATAAAATACAGGCAGACCCTTATGCACCACCTTCGAAAATGAGGATGATAATTGATAGGAAGACAGCAGGAATACCTGAAAATCTTATTGATTCAAGGGAAAAGAAGACAGCTGCTTCAGATTTTCTGACAAGGGCTTTCTATAATAAGATAAGAACCATGGGAAATAGCAGGAATGTAATAAATATTGACAAGTGTGGTCAGGAAGTTGTTGAAAGGACATCTGTAATTATAAGGGAAAATGAAATAGAAGCAAGGTTTGAGGCAGAACTTCCGGCAGCAGGCAGAAGAATTTTAGGAAGAGAAGCTTCCAGGCTGTTTGAAGTAATGCTGCCAGAAATAATGGAAAGTGTATTTCTATATGAAAATATTGATAAAAAAGGACTGGAAAAACATATAAGCCTGTATATGGAACAGGAGTACATAAGGGAAGAACTAAAAAAAAGGGAACTAGTGGCATTTATAGGAAATGGAGCAATTCTTCCAAGGGAAAGCGGGATTTCAGTAAAACCTCTTAATAAAGGTATACCTTTTATGAGTCCTGAAAAATTCCAGGTTACTTTAAATCTTCCTGATGGGAAAGAAATAACCGGAATGGGAATCGGAAAAGGTATAACTCTGGTGGTAGGTGGTGGATACCACGGGAAATCAACATTACTTAATGCACTTGAACTGGGAGTCTATAATCATATAGAAAGGGACGGAAGGGAATATGTAATAACAGACAGCAGTGCCGTAAAAATAAGGGCAGAAGATGGAAGGAACATAGAAAAGGTTAATATAAGCCCTTTTATTAACAATCTGCCCCAGAATAAAAATACAGAGAAGTTTTCTACAGAAAATGCCAGTGGAAGCACTTCACAGGCAGCAAATGTATCTGAAAGTCTTGAAATGGGCACTGCCCTTCTCCTCATTGATGAGGATACATCAGCTACGAACTTCATGATAAGGGACAGCAGGATGAAAAAACTGATTGTAAAGGAAAAGGAACCGATAACTCCGTTTTCTGATAAAGTAGAGAAGCTTTACAAGGAAATGGGAGTTTCTACAATACTGATAGTGGGCGGTTCAGGAGATTATTTTGGAGTAGCTGATAATGTAATAATGATGGATGAGTATGTACCTAAAGATGTTACAGAGAAAGCAAAGGAAATTGTTTCATCAGAAAAGGAAAATATAGAGGAAGCCTGTGAAGGATTTGGTAAAATAACAGGGAGGGTCATTTTAAAGAAAAGTTTCAGCCTGTCAGGAAAGGAAGGCAGGATAAAAGCCAGAGGAAAGAATGTAATCCAATATGGAAAGGAAAATATTGACATTTCATATCTGGAACAGCTGATAGACGGCTACCAGTCTAATGGAATAGCTGTCATACTTGAGTACTTCAAGGACAACTTTCTGGATGAAAAGACAGGTATAAAGGATTCAGTAGACAGGCTATATGAATTTATCAGGGAAAAGGGACTGGAAGCAGTAGCATCCTATACAGGGCATCCGGGAAATTATTCCTTGCCTAGAAAAGAAGAATTTATAGGTACAATAAACAGATACAGAAAGCTGAAAATAAAATAGAGGGAATGATAAGGAGTTAGTTATGGGTATATTGAAAAAAATATGGGATAAGCTTCCTGAAGGAAGACCATGCTGCGTGCCTGAACCAGAAGCATGGATTGGAGAAAAAAGAAATGAGGAACTGAATGAAGACAATCAGAACAATGAAGCTGAAAAAATACATGACAGGAAAGAAAATAAGGATAACGGAGCTTGAAAGGTGACAGCAGGGATTTTTAAAGTCCTGAAATGTTAAAAGAGGCGTTGCCAGGAAAAACTTTTATTAACAGTAGATTAACTAACTGGAGGAATAAAAGTTTTTCCTTTTTTATTATGGTCAAATATATTGTAAAATAATTTCATTTAGTTTATAATATTATAAAATAAAAAAATTAATTATGGTGATGTATATGAAAGAACTGGATTTGAAGGAAATAAGGGGAAGAATAGATGAGATAGACAAGAAAATCGTAATGCTGATGGAGGAAAGACTTCACATAGTTGAAGAAGTTGCTCTTTATAAGAAGCAGAATAATATGAAGATATTTGATGAAAAAAGGGAACAGGAAGTAATAGAAAGAAATCTGAAAAATGTCAGGGACAATGGATTAAAGAGGTATATAGAAATTATTTTGAAGGATATAATGGATTCCAGTAAGGAGTATCAGAAATTTAAAATAGGAATACCTAGAAAATATATTAATGACCTTGATTTTTATGGAAAAAAGATAGGGTATACAGGAGTTCCAGGCTCATATGCCTATGAAGTACTGATAAATCTCCTTAAGAATAATATGAAGTCAGAATATCTGGAAGATGAAGATAACAAAAGGAACATAGTTAACTTTAACTCCCACAGTGACCTTGTAGAAGCTGTCCATAGAGGTGAAATCGATATGGCTATATTACCTATTGAAAATTCCATAGTAGGGGAAGTCAGGGACAGCATTGACTTGATAAATAAGAAGAATATATACATAATAGGAGAAGTTCAGCACAAAATAGAACATAATCTACTGGGGATAAAAGGAAGCAGCCTGGAAAATATAGAAAAGGTATATTCTCATGAACAGGCTATCATACAGTGTTCAGAGTTTTTAAGAAGTCATCCGGACTGGAAAACTGAAAAAATGGGAAATACAGCACTTAGCGGGAAATACATTTCTGATATGGGGGATAGCAGGAATGCCTGCATTGCCAATATGAGGACAAAGGAAATGTACAATTTGGAAGTACTGAAGGAAAATATAAATAATGAAAAGGAAAACTACACGAGATTTTTTGTAATATCCAATGAAGAAATAAGTGTTTCAGAAAGTGAAAAAATAAGTATAGTCACAAGTACTAAAAATGAATCAGGGGCCTTGACAGAATTATTAAAAATACTTTCAAAATATGGATTGAACATGGTTAATTTAAAATCGAGACCACGGATAAAGAAACCGTGGGAGTATTATTTCTATATAGATTTTGAAGGGAATATGAAACACGAAAAAGTAAGTAAGGCACTTGAAGAAATAAGGATAAAATCCACGTATTTACGGATTTTAGGAAATTACAAGATATATAATCTGAAAATATAATTATTGATAAGACTGAAAGACAGAGGGAATATGAGATTAGATAGATTTTTAGCAAATTCGGGAGTAGGAACCCGTAAAGAAGTAAAAGATTTACTGAAAAAAAGAAAAATAAAAGTAAATGGTGCTATAATAATAGATGGCAGTATCCATGTAAGAGAAAATGAAGATGAGGTGGAATATAACGGAAAAATAGTAAACTATAAGCCATTTATCTACATTATAATGAACAAGCCTGAAGGAGTAATTTCTGCAACCGAAGATAGGGAGCATAAGACAGTAATAGACCTGCTTGAAGGGAAATACAGGACTTACAGTCTCTTTCCGGTAGGGAGGCTTGATATTGATACTGAAGGTCTTCTAATTCTTACAAATGATGGAATTCTTGCCCATAATCTGCTGTCGCCGAACAGACATGTTGAGAAGAAATATTTTGTAAGGCTGAAAAATCCCCTTCTTAATGAAGATATAGAAAAGCTGGAAAAAGGAATAGAACTGGAAAATGGAGTTGTTACAAAAAGTGCCAAGGTGGAGATACTGGAAAATAACTTTGATTCAATAAACAGGGAAACAGGTGAGAAAAAAACAAGCAGTGCCAATATTATAATAAGTGAAGGTAAGTACCATCAGGTAAAAAGAATGTTCAAGGCTGTAAATAATAAGGTAGAGTATCTTAAAAGAATACAGATGGGGCAGCTTAAACTGGATAAAAATCTGGGACTGGGAGAATATAGGGAGCTGACTGAAGAAGAACTGGAACTGTTAAAAAATGCTAACTAAAAATATTGGAAAGGATGAAAATGGAAAGACTAGGATTATTAGGAGAAAAACTGGGACATAGTTATTCCAGAGAAATACATGAAATTTTTTTCAGACTCACAGGGAAAAAAGCAGTCTATGATATGATAGAAAAAAAGAATGAAGAAATTCCAGTTTTCATGGAAGAGCTTAGGACAGGAAAATATAAGGGAATAAATGTAACGATACCTTATAAAGTAGAAGTAATAAGATATCTTGATGAAATATCAGATATAGCTAAAAATATAGGAGCAGTTAATACTATAACATATAAGGATGGAAAGCTGATAGGGGATAATTCTGACTACTTCGGATTTTTAAAGACATTGGAGCTGAACAGTATTGATGTAGAAGGGAAAAAAATACTGATGCTTGGAACAGGCGGAGCTGCAAAGGCAATATATAGCGTACTTAAAGATAGAGGTGCCTTAAATGTATATATTGCAACAATAACTGAAAACGATCCTTTCACCATACGGAAATCCGACAGGTTAATCCATTATTCAGAAATAAGGAATATAAGGAAAGTTGATGTAATTATAAATACAACTCCAGTAGGAATGTTTCCTGAAATAAATATGACGCCACTTGATGAAATAAATATGATAGAAACTGATAATGTAATTGACATAATATATAATCCAGAAGAAACGGTACTCATGAAAAAGTATAGGAAAAGGGGAATAAAAGCAGTAAATGGGCTTATGATGTTAATTTCACAGGCTATAAAGTCTGAAGAAATATGGAATGACAGTAATTACGGGGAAGAAATACTTTATGAAATACATAAGGAGCTTTCAAAGAGGATATATAGATAATCAGACAATAAAGATAATATGGAAAGGTAATAAATACAATGAGAAAAGCATTAATAATATTTTTAACAGCATCCATGTCAGTGTTTTCAATGACAAATAAGGAAATAATCGATCAGGGTATGTTAAAGCAGAAACAGGTATTTGAAAAATATTTTAATACATCTGAAGATAAAAAAAAGTCAAGGAAGGATGCGAACTTATTAAATAAGGTCTATCCTGAAATTATAGAATGGCTATATAGTAGAAATAAACAGACACATGAAGCTGAGCTTTCAAGGATGAATAGAGAAAAAAGTGAAGGAAGGAAGGAATTTAAACCTCTTCTGGCAACGTATAATGAATATGTGAATGAAAATTCAGTTTTTTCAAAGATACTTCTGTCAAATTTCCTGCCTGTCAAGGAAGATATACAGTCGTATGTATATACTACAGCGTATATAACACTGGAGAATTTTTATTTGAATGTGAATACTGTAATTGAAGGGAAAAAAGATGAAAAGACCCTCAAGGAAAATGTGGATACAATAATTAACTATCTGTATCATTCTGGAGATTCAAGGACAAAGGAAGATTATTTAAATATGACATCATCTGATTTAAGAAAAATAGTTTCAGAAGAATTTGTTAAACTGGACGGTATACTGGGAAAAAAAGGTCTGACAGGGAGTGAATCCTTCAAGAAACAGGTTAACAGTGTGAGAAATACATTGAAAAAGGTAGAAAAACTATATAATAAATATGATACGAATTTTGACTTATACATAGACAGTCTGGATATGAAGAGTGAAAGTAAGGACAATCTTAAAAAGCTTGTGAAATTTGAAGAAATTTCTAATCTGAAATTTTTGATACAGAGTTTAGAAAATCCAGAAGAAAAAGATAAAAAAGGAGATGGAAATGGAGAAAAATAGTAACTATAAAGCTTCGGATATGAAAATATACAATGAACTGGATGATTTTGCTGCCGAAGTTCTGAATGGAGAAGAACTAATAAAATATATGGGGGCAAGAAGGGAGTATTTTCTTTCACAGGAAGAGGCAGTTTCAAAATATTTTAGTTCAGGCGAAGTAAAGGAAAAGATATCTACATATGGAGATTTCTATTACCATTATCTAGCAGAATACAGTAGAGGATACATGTATAAGATTGGGAATACGGGATATACTGAAGGGTTTAGGGAAATGCTTCAGAAATATGAACTGGATCCAGATATAATTGATGTTAACTGGGAAAATGTGAAGGAAAAAGAGGAAATTTATGAAACTGACCTCTCAGATATACTTTTTGCTATGATAAGCTATGAAATAGGAAAACATGGTTTCGTAATATTTGGAATTAATATGGGATTCGAATCAACTATATATTTTATAGTTAATGAAAAAGCCTATAGTTCAAGAATAAAAAAGAATTATGATTTTATTACGCTTTTTGACCTGGAATTTCTGGAAAATGTATATAATGAGATATATGAAGTAACAGAAGACATCGGCGAAAAAAAGGTAAGGATAGGGGACTTCCTGGAAAAGAAGAATAATAAATATTATACGATGTTTAGAAACAGGGAGGCTAATACAGTAATAGAAAACCTGAACAGTGATAATGACGAAAAACTGAAACTTATACTGTAAGAAGAATTATAAAAAGATATAATGGCTATGAAAAGAAAAAGGGAGAATAGGAAATGTTTAATTTTAAGACAGGTGATGTAAATATAATGTTAAGTATGATAAATATGAAACTGAGGGATGAATTTTCAAGTCTGGACAGTTTTGCAGCGTATTATTCTATAAATAAGAATGAAATTGTAGAAAGAATGGAAGATAACGGTTTCAGATATAGTGAAGATGAAAACCAGTTTAAGAGATTTTAAGGTTACTTTGGAAATAATCTAGGAGAAAGAGAAGCATGGAAAATATAGTATTAATTGGGATGCCTGCAAGCGGGAAAAGTACTGTTGGGAAACTTCTTTCTAAAAAGATAGGATATGAGTATTATGATGCAGACAGGTATCTTGAAAAAAATGAAAATGTCAGGATAAGTACCCTGTTTGCAGAAAAGGGAGAGGATTATTTCAGAAAGCTGGAAACAGAATATCTGAAAAAGCTTTCCCAGAAGAAGAAAATAATAATATCTACTGGAGGAGGAGCTGTAAAGAAGCAGGAAAATATGGAAATTTTAAAAAAGAATGGAATAATAGTCTTTTTAAGTAGAAGTATTGATAAAATAGCTAAGGAGAATCATGAGCATAGACCTCTTCTTCAGAATATAGACAATATACATAAACTGTATTCAGAAAGGATAGAACTATATAACAGGTATGCAGATATTATAATAGAAAATGAAGGAACTTTAGAGGAAACTGTGAATAAGACAGCAGAATCAGTGAAAAAATATATAATGAAAGGGAAGAGGTCATGAATAAGATTATTGTTATAAATGGACCTAACCTTAATTTTCTTGGAATAAGGGAAAAGGGGATATATGGCAATGAAGACTATGATACATTATGTAGGTATATAAAGGAAAGTTTCATTAGGGAGGATGTAAATATAGAAATTTTCCAGACAAATTATGAAGGCAAAATTGTGGATATCCTTCAGAAGGCATATTATGATAAAGTGGAAGGGATTGTAATAAATCCAGGAGCTTTTACCCACTATAGCTATGCAATACATGATGCCCTGAAATCAGTATCTATACCGGCAGTTGAAGTTCATCTGAGCAATATCCATGAAAGGGAGGATTTCAGGAAAATATCAGTTACTGCTCCTGCCTGTGTAAAGCAGATTTATGGTAAAGGAAAGGAAGGGTATATAGAGGCTGTCAGATACCTTCTGGAAAATTTTTAAGATAATATAAATTAATTTGTGAGGGAATATATGGAATTTAAGGATAATGATAGTGTAGATGCATGTAGGATTGCCTTGAAAATGGCAATATCATCGAGAGAGGAGGAAAAGGAGCTCATAAAAAAATATAGGGGGGAAGGCATTAAGGTAGCAGCTGTGAATGTCGGCGGCTCAATGCCGGGATCAAGATTTAAATTTATAGAAAGTGCCTTAATTGCAGCAAAGAGAAATAATCTTATTCGGGATGAACATGTACACGATGGAGCTGTAATCGGTGCAGTAAGAGAGGCAATGAGTCAGATTGAGACAAATATAAATGGACTTAGTGTAGGTGGAAAAATAGGGATAGCTAGAAATGGAGAACATTTAGGAGTTGCAATATTTTTAAGTGTGGGAATACTTCAGTTTAATGAGGTTATTACTTCTGTAGCTCATAGGTCTATAGCTGTCCTAGATGGTGAATAGTAAAATTATTGGAAGGAGAACTGCGGAAATGAAAGAAAGATCGTTTGATGAATTAAATCTGTTTATATTTGATATGGATGGTCTATTGTTTGATACAGAATCAATTTATGTTGATTATGGGAAAAAACTTGTGGAAGAGATGGATTATAAAATGACAGATGATATTATTGAAAAGACGACAGGACTTACTAATGAAGAAGCGAAAAAGATATATCTGGCAGAATTCGGAAGAAGTTTTCCGTATGATGAGATAGTACAGAAAGTCTATAACTATATAATTTCAGAAGCTGAAAAAGGAAATATCCCCCTTATGAAAGGTGCAGAAGAAATTCTGCAATTCCTTTATGAAAGGGATAAGAAGATGGTTTTAGGTACATCGGCAGACAGCGTAATGGCTAATACACTCTTAGAAAGTAAGGATATAAAAAAGTATTTTAGTCATATTATAACTTCAAATGATGTAGAGAGAGGGAAACCTGATCCGGAAGTGTTTTTAAGAGGAGCCGGAAAGCTTAATATTAATCCGAGTAAGACTGTAGTCTTTGAAGATTCGATAAATGGAATAAAGGCGGCGTATTCCGCAGGAATGCTTCCTGTTATGATACCGGATAAAATAACCCCTGCAGAAGATATAGATGATATATTATATAAGAAATTTAATAATTTAATAGAAGCAATGAACTATTTCAAGAAAAAATAATCTTGAAGAGAGGATGTAATTAGAGCTAAAGCATTATAAACAAAGAATCTATTTCAAAAAATTATAAAAAAAAATAAATAATTTTTAAAAAGGTATTTCTTTTTTTAAAAAATAGGGTATACTTTAATGTAGAGAATAAATTGGAGGTAATGTTATGGAAATTTTAGCTATGATTTTAGCTGGTGGAAGAGGGTCTAGACTAGACATATTATCAGAAAAAAGGGTTAAACCGAGTGTTCCCTTTGCAGGAAAATTCAGGATTATTGATTTTGCATTGAGTAACTGTTCAAATTCAGGTATTTATGATGTTGCATTATTGACACAGTATTTACCGCTTTCATTAAATGAACACATTGGTTCAGGGAAACCATGGGATTTTGACAGGAGAGACTCAAGCATAACAATGTTACAGCCACATGAAAAACCAGGTGGAAATGCATGGTATCAGGGAACTGCTGATGCAATCAGACAGAACATAGAATTTATTAAGGGGAAAAATCCTAAGTATGTACTGATTTTATCGGGGGATCATATTTATAAGATGAACTATAAATGGATGCTGGCAGATCATGAAAAAAGTGGGGCCGAATTAACTATTGCTGTTCAGGAAGTACCTATAGAAGAAGCAGGAAGATTTGGAATTTTTGAAGTTGATGAAAATAAAAAGATACTTGATTTTGAAGAAAAGCCGGCTGAACCAAAAAGTAACCTCGCATCAATGGGTATATATATATTTAATACAGAAGTATTATTGGAATACCTTGAAAAAATGGTTGAAGAGGATCTGGATTTTGGAAAACATGTGATTCCTGAGATGATTAAGGAAGAAAGAAAAGTGTTTGTTCACTGTTATGACAGCTACTGGATGGATGTAGGAACATATGATTCTTATCTGGATGCTAACCTTGACTTAATTAAGAAGTCTGAAGAAGTAGGAATAAATCTTTATGACCAGCATTGGAAAATATACACGAGAAGTGAGGATTTGGCACCAGTAAGAATAGGAGTTACAGGAAGTGTACTAAACTCATTAATCTGTAACGGATGTAAAATAGAAGGAAGAGTTGAAAATTCCGTATTAGGACCTGGGGTAACAGTAAGAAAGGGATGTACTGTAAAAAATAGTATCATTTTTTCAGGAACATACATTGATGAGAATTCCAATGTAGATACAATGATTATAGATAAAAAGGTGTATGTAGGAAAGAATTCTATTTTAGGACATGGTGATGACTATTCTCCTAACAGGGATAAACCTGAACTTCTGACAAGAGGAATAAGTGTTATTGGGAAAAGTGCACATATTCCAGATGGTTCAATTGTAGGAAGGAATGTAAGAATATTTGGAAGAGTGAGACTGCATGATGGCAACAAATTTGTTCATAGTGGAGAAACAATAAAAGAATAGGGGTGATTAGCTTGAAAATTGTTTATCTGGCTTCAGAAGTTTATCCATTTTTTAAGACTGGTGGGCTGGCAGATGTAATGCAGGCTCTACCTAAAAAGATGCAGGAATTAGGACACGAAGTTTCCATAATAATGCCTAAATATGATAAAATTCCGTTAAAATATCTGGAAAAGCTTGAATGGGTTGCAAGGCTGGAAAGTCATGGAGACATCTTTAACCTTGTAAAATATCCTGATGATAAAATAAACTATTATTTCATTGAAAATAAAGCTCTTTATGAAAGAGGGCATGTTTATGGTGATAGTGATGAAGATATCCAGTATGCCATGTTTTCAGAATTAGCTCTCAGATTTTTAAAGGAAATAGACCTTCAGGCAGATATTCTTCACTGTAATGACTGGCAGACAGGTCCTGTACCGTACTTTTTAAATATAAGGTATAACCATGATCCTTTCTACTGGGATATGAGAACAGTATATACGATACATAATTTAATGTATCAAGGTAGATTTTCAAAACATTCATTTGAAAGGATGGGGTATTTTATAGATGGGCATGACCTGAACTTCATGCAGATAGGTATAGGGTATGCTGATATTGTGAATACAGTAAGTCCTACTTATGCAGAAGAAATTAAATATCCTTATTTCAGTGAAGGTCTTGAGTGGATAACGAATGTAAAAAGGATTTATGGTGTCTTAAATGGAATTGATGTTGAGGAATTTGATCCTGAAACAAATGAAGATATAATTCACTATAATGTAGAAACTCTTGAAAAGAAAAAGGAAAATAAGTATAGATTACAGGAAAAACTGGGTCTTCCTAAGTCTGACAATGCCCTTATTTCGATGGTTACAAGGCTTGTTGAAGGAAAAGGTCTAGATCTTGTATCGGCAGTACTTGAAAACCTTTTACAGTATGATGCTGTACAGATTGTAATTTTAGGTAGCGGAGATAAGTTCTATGAAGATTATTATAACTATCTGGCAGGAAAATATCCTGATAAGTTTAAGGTGTATTTAGGATATAATCCTCATCTTGCAAATGAAATATATGCGGGAAGTGACATGTTCCTGATGCCTTCGAGGTATGAACCTTGCGGACTTAGCCAGATGATAGCAATGAGGTTTGGGACAATACCGATTGTAAGGGAAACAGGAGGATTAAAAGATACTGTAAGACCTTATAATATCTTTACAGATGAAGGAAATGGATTCTCCTTTACAAATTTTAATGCAGATGACATGCTTTTTACAATAAAGGTAGCTCAGGGAGTTTATTATGATATGCCTGATATATGGGAAAAGCTGGTGAAAAGAAATATGGAAATAGATTTTTCATGGGATAAGTCAGCAAAAGAATATTTAAAATTATATGAAGAAGTTAAAAGATATTAACATAATTAATATAAAGGGAACTATACAAGATATTTCTGTATGGTTCCCTTCTAATTATGGAAAGAGTAGACTTATGAAAAATATGAGTTTGCTAAGAAAAATGGAACCACTGGTAGAATAGAGGGGAATAAAAATGAAAATAGAAGATATTTCAATAAAATATAAAGTGAAAAAACTAGAGGAAGAAGATATAAATGAAATATACGGCATATGTAAAGAAAATGAAACATACTACAAATATTATAAGGAAACACCTACATTAGAAAATGTAAAATTAAGTTTTACGGAGTTACCAGAAGGGAAAACATTAAGAGATAAATATTTTCTGGGATTTTATTATAATAAAGAATTGATTGCAGTTGCAGATCTGATAGCAGGATATCCTGATGTAGAAACTTTGTTTATAGGATGGTTTATAATGAATAAGAAGTATCAGAAAAGGGGAATTGGTTCAGAAATACTTAATGAGGTTCTTTCTTTTGCTAAAAATGAAGGTTTTAAACGTTCGAAATTAGGATATATTAAAGGAAATAAGGAAAGTGAAGGATTCTGGATTAAAAATAATTTCATTAAAAAAGAACCGGAAATAGAACAGGAAAAATATACTGTCATAATAATGGAGAAAGAGCTATAATATAAAAATATAATATTTTTAAAATAAATATCTGCAAGACAAATGTATTTTTTGAGAGAAAAAATCATCAAAAAATCATGTTACAACTAAAAAAGTGGAGAAAAATGGGAAAATTAAAGCTTGAAAACACTGTGTTATTAGGAGTTAGAGAGTCTTCAAATACTAAAATATTTAAAATTAAAGGAGAAGAAATGAGGAAACTATTTTTAACTTCATCATTTGAAGAAGTAGAAAAACTGTTCGTCCAGTTTATTAATGAACACTTTGGAAGTATTGAGAATATAAAGGGAAAAAAAGTAGAAATAATTTCTACGGCATCTCTAGTGGAAGGGACTGATGTTCATGTCAGAAAGGCTGTAGAAATATATAAGAGGTTAGATTTTAATGTAGAAATTATGGAACTGACTGAACATACTGAAGAAATGTTGAAAGACAGGATAAAAGATACTGACTTCTTACATATTTCAGGCGGAAACACATTTTTTCTGCTACAGGAAATAAAAAAGAAGAATCTGATGGAATTTATAGCAGAAAGGATAGATTCTGGAATGATATATGTAGGGGAGTCAGCAGGGACTCTTATTACATGCCCGGATATATTTTATGCAGATGATGTGGATAATAAAGCATTAGCACCTGAGTTAAAGAGTACAAAGGGACTTGATATAATTCCTTTTTACCCTCTTCCCCATTATCAGAATGAGCCTTTCACTGAAATAGTGGAAAAGACATTAATAAAGTACGACTGTAAGCTTAAACTGTTTCCATTCAGTAATAATGAAGTAATAGTAGTGGATGGAGAAGAAATGGATATTATAACATTACATGAAATGTAATACTGTATACTGGGAAATTTAAGGGAAACTACGACAGCATTGCTACAGGGGGATTAGATGGGCAATAAGACAGAGGGAATTTGACAAGTTTATTTTACTCTTAAATTCCCTTATTTTTTGTATTAAGCTGTTATATTTTCTTAACAAATTCTGATTTTAATTTCATTGCACCAAAACTGTCAATTTTACAATCGATATTATGGATACCGTCGTCAATTAATCTTATATTTTTTACTTTTGTACCTCTTTTTAAATCGCTTGTCGCCCCTTTTACTTTTAAGTCTTTAATTATTGTAATGCTGTCCCCATCTTGTAAAATATTTCCATTTGCATCTTTTACAACATTTTCTTTGCTTTTATCTGATGTTTCTGAAGCCATCCATTCGTGAAAGCATTCAGGACATACAAGCATATTCCCATCTTCATAAGTATATTCCGAATGGCAGTTCGGACAATTTGGTAAACTCATATAATTCAATTCATTGTTAAAGCAACAATGCTCCTTTCTTTTTAAATTGTATATATTATATCATGAATTTAGAAAAATTGTCGTGATTAATATTATAATTTAAAGTATATCATAAATGGTAAAAATCTGATATAATACTGTAGAAAACTGTAATATGATTAATAAATATATATTAGATATAGATTGGAGAAGAAATGAATATAGTCGCACCAGCAGGAAATTATGAAAAGTTAGAGGCGGCAATAAAGGCAGGAGCAGATGAAGTATATTTCGGATTAAAGGGATTTGGAGCCAGAAGAAATAATCAGAATCTTGGAATACAGGAAATACTGGATGGAATTGATTATGCCCATTTAAGGGGAGTAAAGACATTGCTTACATTGAATACAGTAATGAAAGACATAGAAATAGATACCGCCTATTACAATATAAGCAGGATTTACGAACACGGTATTGATGCAGTAATAGTTCAGGATCTGGGATTTGCCAGATTTATAATGGAAAATTTTCCTGGACTTGCAGTGCATGGAAGTACACAGATGACAGTAGCGAACCATGTGGAAGCAGAAAAACTTCGTGAACTTGGATTTTCAAGAGTAGTCCTCGCAAGGGAACTTTCATTTGAGGAAATCAGGAGTATAAGGGAAAAGACTAAAATAGAACTGGAAATATTTGTTTCAGGTTCACTCTGTATAGCTTATTCAGGGAACTGCTATATAAGCAGCTTTATAGGGGGAAGAAGTGGAAATAGAGGACTTTGTGCCTATTCGTGCAGGAAGAAGTTTAAAGATGAGGAAGGGAAAAGGGAATATTTTTTGAGTCCGAATGACCAGTTTCTCCAGAAAGAAGAAATTGACAGTCTTATGGATATAGGTATAGAAGGTATAAAAGTGGAAGGGCGTAAAAAGTCTTCTGAATATGTATATGAGACAGTAGGGTATTACAGCAGTGTAATAAAAGGAAATCCTAGACCGTCAGAAAGTTATAAACTTTTTAACAGAGGCTATTCTAAAGGATATTTCTATCTTGATAACAAGCTTATGAATTTTAAGTATTCTTCTAATTTTGGATATTTTCTGGGGGCAAGAATAGGAGAAGGAAACAGCTTTATGATAGATGACGAACTGGTACTAGGAGACGGGGTGCAGTTTGTGGATAAAGAATATAACGTAATTTCAGGAGAGTATGTAAACAGGATTTCTGTCAATGGAGAAAAGGTTTCTAAAGCAGAAAAGAATCAGATAGTTTCCATTGGAAAGCTTCCAGAGGAAACAAAGTATATATATAAAAACTATTCTAAGGAAATAAATGACAGGATAATCCATAATATAAAGATGTCCAGAAGACATGCAACTATTCATGGGGAACTGAAAGCAAAAAAAGGTCAGGAAATTGAGCTGAAGTTTTTTATATATAATCTGAAGGGAGAAAAGATTGAAAGTATAAGGAAGGGAATGATGATAAATCAGGAAGCTAAAAAGAAGATAACAATAGATCAGATATCTGAAAAACTGGGGGAACTTGGAGAAACGACCTTTGAAATAGGAAATATTTCCATTGATTATGACGGGATTTCGTTTATTCCCTTCAGTGAATTGAAAATGTTAAAAAGGGAATGCGTATCTGAACTGAAAGAAAGGCTTCTTGAATCATATAAAAGAAAACCTGTTTCACGAAAAACTTATAATTTCAAAGATAATTGTGAAGGGAAGGGTATAGAAAATACACCATTATTTTCAGCACTTGTTTCCAACAAGGAACAGGAAAGAGCCTGTCAGGAAATGGGAATAACTAAGATTTACTATAGGCAGTATGATGTAGCAAAGGAGAAAAACCTTCATAGAACAGATAAGATAAAGACAGACAGTAAGCTAGCATCAAACCTATATCAGGTTGTCATGGGAGAAAGAAGGGGAATGAAAGGGCAATCTGTAGACTGGAACCTGAATGTCTTTAATAATTATACCCTTGATTTATTTTCCTGTTTCAATAATGTTGAGACAGTATTCCTTTCTCCTGAACTGAATTACAGACAGCTGAAGAACATTAAATCAGATAGGGTCAGGAAGGGTCTTGTAATATATGGGTATCTGAAGGGGATGTATATAGAACATAAGATATTTGATAAGGAGTATAAGGAGCTTACAGGAGAACATTATGACAGGTACAGGATAGTGAAAAATGGACTTGATAATATAGAGCTTTATCTGGATAAACCTATGAACCTTATCCCGAAACTGAAGGAAATAAAAGAACTTAAATTTGATGAACTCCGGCTTGACTTTATCTTTGAAAGCTATAAGGAAGTAAAGGAAATAATAAAGAGCCTGGATACAGGAAAAGGTAGATATAATCCATATTCCTTTGAAAGAGGGGTTTATTAAGAGTATAGTTATTAATCTATTGGAAGTTTGAAATGAGGGTTAAAATTGGAAATTATAAAAAATAAGAGATATGTAGAAAGGTTATACACGCTGCTTGCAGCATCAATTTTTATTCATTATATTTTAGTAATAGTAACCGTTCTTTTGATACTGAAGGAAATATTTACATCTGGAGAATATAAGAAAATATTGAAAAACAAGTCTTTAATAGTAGTGGAAATCATACTGGGAATAGCAGTTGTGACTTCATTACTTAACAGAAACTACTATGGACTTATAGCAGTTCCCATCCTGCTATGTCTTATGGTTGCGAGATACTATACTTTGAGAATAGATGAAGGATTTAAGAAAAGTAATCTGGAACTGATAGGTAAGATATCTGTAATTCCTTTTTTTATAGGAATTATAGAATATATGGTAACTAGGGACAGGATAGGATATTTTTCATATCTGAATCCCAATTATCTAGGAAGTATAATGATGATGACCGCTATTATAAACCTTTACTTTGGAATGGAAAAGAAAGCAGTTCCTAACTTTATTATATTTATTTTAAATATGACAACAATTTTAATGTCAGGCTCAAGATCTGCATTAGCATCAGCAGGGATAGGAATAATGGTACTACTGTTTTATTTTCTGGAGAGGAAATATTTTATAGGGTGTCTTCTCCTTCTCATCGGGTATGTTTTAGGAGTGTATTTTGGAAGATTTCCATTTCTGAGACTTGATACTATTGCTGAATATTATAGGTTAAGGGCAGACATAATAAAGACAGCATTTAAGATTTTTAAAAGTACGGATATACTGTATGGGCATGGAAATTTCTATTATTATAAGCTTACCAATTATGTATATCCCCATTCTCACAATGCCCTGACAGAGTCACTTATAAGTTATGGGGTGGCAGGGACAGTTGCATTGGGGATTGTAGTTTTAAGGTATCTTTATGATATTCTCAGGAATGACAAGAAAAATACATTGAAAATAGCGCTGATTTCAGGAGTAGCAGCACATAATTTTACAGACTTTACAATATTCTGGATACAGACTGTGCTATTGTTTATAATGGCTCTTTCCTATGTTGAAGATGTAGAGGAAAGAAAAAGGATAGGTATAAGGATTTATAGGAACAGATAGAAGTGTTCAGTATTTTTATGTAAAGTAGAAGAAACAGCTTAAAGATAGTCCTGATTAAGATGGCTCCTGTGCTAAAATAGTGTACCTTTTATTTGGAATATGAGACGAGAATAAAGTTAAAATTAATAGAATAATAAAAAAACTCATGGTAATCTTTCGTATACCTCTTATAGTTATACGAGTCTATCATGAGTTATTATTTTCTATATGCTGTATATTTTATAGTATATCCATATCTAAAACAATTTCTATATAATATATAAAACTAGTCAATAAAAAACAGGTCAATAATCTTTTCAATATATGGGATTTTAATTTCTTTTTCCATGAAAGAAGCTACTGCTGCAACAATCTGAAAAACTCCTGCAGATATTAGAAGCAGATAGAAAAAATATTGTCCGACAAATCTGACTGCCCAGATTGGAGCAGAAATTAAAATAAGAATATGCATAATCAATGTCTGTTTTGAATAACTTCTTACAAAGCTGTTCTCCTTTTCAAAAATCAATGAGATTATTGTCAGAAGTAAACCTGCTCCTGGAAGAAAGAAACTTAAATTTATTAAAAATGCAGCTCCGTTTGCCCTCAATCCTGCAAATGTTTTCTGGTTACTAATTTCAGTATTCATTATATTACCTCCTAAATAACGTGTATTATTAGTTACAGGGAAATTTTAACATAAAAAAGTCAAAAAATCAAATTGAAATATATGATTAAAAAGAGTATACTGTAGCTAAGAAATCAATACTGTGGAATGGTGGAGAAATAAGGATGATATATTTTATCGGAGGATTGAAAAACAGGGAATTTAAATATTTTGATATAATAGGAAAAATAAGGGAGGAAAACAGGGGAATAAGTGAAAGTTTTTACGATGCGGATATTAAGGAAGAAGATAAGTTCCTTGAAAAAATAAGCTTTAATTCAATATTTTCATCTCAGGAAATGATAGTACTGAAAAGGGCTGAAAAATTGAAAGATCTGGAGAAGACTCTGGAATATATCTCGAACCTGGATGTAGAAAATAAAGAAATTATAATTGATTATGAAAGGGAAGATGGTAAAATTCCGGTAAAATTAAATAAGCTGCTTGAACTACTGAAAAAGGAAAAGAAAATGGAAGTATTCCTATTCCTGAAAGAAAGCAATGAAGAAATAAGGAAATATGTACAGAATGAACTGGGGGTATCATCTAGGGACGCAGTACTGCTATTGGAAATGATAGGAGATAATCCTTTTAAAGTAAGAAATGAGATTGAAAAAATAAAAGTATACCTGAATGGAGATACTTTAAACATTGAGGAAATAAGGAATGTAATAACAGTCAATAAGGAATATAAGCTGTATGAGATGACTGAAAAAATATTTTCAGATAAATCTGAAGAGGTAATGGAATATCTTGAAAGGACAAAGGAATACATGGGAATTCTATATTCCTTATATGGAGAACTGGAAATAATGTATAAATTAAGTAATTTTAAGAAAATGGGAAAGGATTTCAGCAATAATTATAATGTATTTAAGAATCAGTTTGAGGAAGTGAAGGAAGCCTTCAGGACAAATAACAGGGTTCCGAATTCCTATTCTATATTTAAGAAACTGGAGAGAGTAAGAAATTATTCCAATGAAAATCTAGGTAAGCTGGTATACAGATGCTGGGAAGCTGAAAAGGATATAAAGACAGGAAAGATTACAATGGAAGCTGGAATTGAAGTTCTGATGATGGAAATATCTTCTTATTACAGGAAATAGCGGGGATATTGACAGTCATATGATTTCTGTCTGGAATTGTTCAATATATTTTCATTTCTTTTGAACAGGAGGAGGATGATTATAATTTCGAAAATTATAGAATTTAGAAATGTCAGCTTATTAAAGGAAGGCAGATTAATAATAGATAATGTGTCGTTTTCCTTAAAAAGGAACGCCTATAATGTCATTATAGGGAGAAATGGTATAGGGAAATCTACTATATTAAAACTGATTACAGGATTAGAAAAACCTAATAGCGGAGAAATTTATACAGATAATGTAAGAATGAAATATGGTGAGGAAGAACTGTATAGAGCCAGAAAAAGAATCGGGACAGCCTTTCAGAATACAGATGAAGAACTTATAGGGACAACTGTGCTGGATAATCTGATTTTTGTGATGGAAAATAATTGTATACCCAAGGAAGAAATGAGGGAATATATTGAAAAATACACACTTCTTTTTAATATGGGAGACATATTAAATAAAAGAAAATGTGAAATTACAGAAAGTGAAAAATGTAAAGTAGCATTGGCTACTTCAGTTGTATCAGGGGCGGATATTATTTTAATGGATGAAGTAAGCGTCAGAGCTGACAGTATAATGAAAAAAGAAATGGAAAGAATTATTGATATTCTACTGAAAGAAGGAAAGACTGTCATTTCAGTTACTCACGATACAGATGAAATAAGGAAGAGTGACTTTGTAGTATATTTGAAAGAAGGAGGGCTAATAAAGGAAGGGAAACCGGAGGAAATATTTCCGGAATATTTAGAAGAAATGATGAATACAGAGTTTCCAGTGTATGAAAGTAAAAGGGAGCCTGTTAATCTGATACAGGAGGGAGATAATTTAGAGGGAGTTACAAAAATAGTACTTTCAGAAGTAAACTTTACTTTAGGAAAAAATGGTGAAAAAATAATAGATAATCTTTCAGTAAGTATTCCAAAGGGGAAGATAACTTCTATTATAGGGAAATCAGGCAGTGGAAAGACTCTGCTTCTTGAACTTATGTCAGGGATATTGCTTCCATCAGAAGAATTTTCAGGTGAAATTTCCTGTGTTAAAGAAGACGGGGTTCTGCATATTAATAAAAATACTCCGGAAAGGGAAATAAAGGAAGCTTTCAAGAATTTTAATATTGTATTCCAGCATCCGGAAGAACAGTTCTTTGAGACTACAGTAAGAAATGAAATTAAATATAATATCATAAAAAAATATAGTTTAAATGGAAAGGAAACTTTGGAAACGGATCTTAGAATAAAGGAAGCTGCACTAATATTTGGTTTTGACGAAGAATTTACGAATAAGTCCCCCTTCAAGCTGTCAGAAGGTGAGAAAAAGATGGTAAGCCTGGTTATGGCAGTATGCCTTAAACCGGAAGTGCTTTTATTGGATGAACCTTTTGCAGGATTAGATTATACTACGAAAAAGAAGATTGTTAAGCTGATTGAAGAACTGAAGAAGGAAGGGGTTACTGTAATATTAACGGAAAAGGATAAAGGCCCAGGATATCAGTGTTCAGATTATTTTATACAGCTTGAAGGAAAACATATTAAGAAAGAAGCAAAAGAATCACGTGATATGAAAAAATTAAATGTGGAGGAGAAATTTTCCAGACCTTCCTTTTTTCATAGGCTTGATCCCAGAAGTAAAATACTTTCAACATTAATAATTATAATATTACTGTTGATAACCCCCTTATTCTTGCGGAATTCATATTATAAGGGATATATATATATATCAATATTTCTTCTAGGACATGTGACAATCTTCAGGCTGGATATGGTGAAAGCTATAAAAAGAATGAAGATATATCTGATTACTGCTGTAATATTGACCTTCTTTAACATATTGTTTATGAGAAGCGGTGTACTTCTAGCTGATTTTGGGTATATAAAAATTTATGATACTCCAATAATGTATTCGTTGAATATAATATATCAGATATTTCTTATTATAGTTGTTACAGAAATTTTTACAGCAACTACAGAAGGAAACGAAATAATGAAGGGAATAAGTTACATAATGAGAAAAGGAAATAGGAATAGCGAATCTGCCTTAATGTTTACAGTTGCTACAGGATTTATTCCTACAGTTTATGAGAAGGTAAGGCAAATAATAAAAGTACAGAAAAGCAGAGGGGCGGATTTTTCATTAAAGGGTATTAGAAGTATAGAGGAGCTTTTTCTTCTTATTATACCGTTATTTTATCTTACTGCACAGAAAATGAATAAAAATTCTGAAATAATGTCCTCCAGAAATTTTGTTATAGGCAGGGAAAGGAGTGAATACAGGAAATTAAGGTTTAGTACAGCAGACTATATCTATATGGGGATAGTAGCAGTATTTTCAGTATCCTATATATATTTTATTTTATAAGGATAATTTGCGGATTTTAAATTATAGAAAAGGTATTTTAAGTATTTATAATATTAAAAATTCTTTTATATTTTAAATATTAAGTAAGATTCTTGTGAAAAAAATTTTCATATGGTATTGCATTATTAAAAAAATGTTGTAAACTAATATTATAGGAAACTATTTTTTAAGGAGAGAAGAAATATGAACTTAATAAGTGGAATAGGGAAAATTAAGCTAAAAGGCAGAAAAGAGCTGACAAAGTCAAAAGAAATAGTTAGCATACCTGCACCTTCAGTTATTTACATTCCTTTAATTATAGGAGCTTCAACAGATTTTGAAGTTCATGTGAAAGAAGGGGATGAAATATTTAAAGGAACTAAATTAGCTACAAGGAAAGATTTGTATGTCCCGATTTACAGTCCTGTATCTGGAACTGTAAAAGGAATTGAGAAAAGAATGCATATGTCAGGTAAGGTACAGAACCATCTGGTTATTGAAAATAATCATAAGGATGAAGAAATTGTGCCATTTTCTTATGAAAATCCAGATAATCTTTCTCCAGAGGAACTGGTGGCGGCAATAAAGGAAATAGGAATACTTGGTCTGGGAGGTTCAGGGTTTCCGACATATGTGAAATATGAGAATGCTAAAAACATTGATACTGTTCTTATAAATGCAGTAGAATGTGAACCATATCTGACTTCGGATTACAAAATAATGGAAAAGCATTCTGAAGAGCTGGTAGACGGGACTAATTTTTTAATGAAGGCGGGAAAAGCGAAAAAGGGGATAATAGCTGTAAAAATAATCAATGACAAATTAATTGAAAAACTTAAGGAAAAAGCAGCAGGTTTTAAAGATATAGAGGTAGTTCCTGTGGCTGATGCCTATCCGATGGGATGGGAAAGAGTTCTTATAAGAGAGCTTTTTAAAAAGGAATATGACAGGTTTCCTGGGGAAATAGGAATAGTTGTCAATAATGCTACAACAGCAATCTATCTTTCTGAAGCTTTAAGATATAGAAAACCTATAACACACAGAATAGTGACGATTTCAGGAGAAGCAGTAAAGAATCCTGAAAATGTATATGTTCCTATCGGTACATCAGTAGATTATATTATAGAAAAAATCGGTGGCTATTTACCTAATGTGGAAGAAATAGTTGTTCTTGCAGGAGGGCCTATGATGGGGAAATCAATAGCCAATGATACATTTGTAATAAATACCCACAGTAATTCTATAACAATCCTGCCTAAAGAAAATCTGGAAGAACTGCCATGTCTGAGATGCGGACTTTGTGTGGAGTACTGTCCGGCTAAAATACAGCCTGTCCAGATAATGAATGCAGAAAAACAGAAAAATCTGGAAGCTGTTACGGAAGCTTCAGCTGATAAATGTATAACATGTGGAATATGTTCATTTATATGTCCGTCAAAAATAGAAGTTACAGACTGGGTTGGAAAAGCCAAGACGAGAATAAATAACGCACGAAAGGCAGGTAAGTAATATGAAGATAATATTTAAGAGGACAACGCCTACTTATCGTAATCAGCTGTCTACCCAGAATGTAATGGTATACCTTACAATAGCACTGTTAATTGTCAGCTTATGCTCAGTGGGATATTATTTTACTTTCGGGATGGACTATGGGATAAAGGCGATATTAATGATAGCAGTATCACTGGCAGCAGCATATCTGACAGAAGCTGGATATTTTTATCTTATGAAGGAAAAAGATATAAAGAAAGCTGTCAATAGATCATTCCCCTATGTTACTGCAATACTTTTTGCACTAATACTTCCAATAGGAACACCATATTATGTAATAGCAGCAGGGAGCATTTTTTCAATATTTGTAGGAAAACTTATATTTGGTGGTTTCGGTCAGAATATTTTTAATCCTGCATTGATAGGAAGGGTTTTTGTCATGATGTCTTATGGAGACAAACTGACAGCAGTATTGCCAGGGAAATCAGTAGATGGAATAAGCAGTGCCACTCCTACAGCGGTCCTGGCAGGGGCAGGATGGATGGAAAAGCTTGACATGTCTTTTTCAGACCTGTTTCTAGGATTTTATAAAGGTTCAATAGGAGAAACATTTACTCTTCTAATACTTATACTGGGAGTATTTCTTGCATTAAAGAAGGTACTGGACTGGAGGCTACCCGTATTCTATATAGGTACATGTTTTATTATAGCGTTTGCTGCAGGAATAGTCCGTGGGCTTCCGCCATTAAATTTTGCACTTATTCATATAGGAATTGGAGGTCTTGTATTTGGTGGAATATTTATGCTTACAGATCCTGTAACTTCTCCTGTAAGTCCTTTCGGAAAAATATTGTTTGCAGTAGGAGCAGCCTTCTTTACAATGCTTTTGAGATTTAAGTCAAACATGCCAGAAGGGGTTCTATATTCAATACTTATAATGAATATGCTGACACCGATGATTGATAAATATACTATAACACCTACAAATAAGGAAGAAATGAAGAAAATAGCTGTTATAGGTGTATCGGTAGTATTGAGTATCCTGATTATAATATCAGTATGGAAGGGGGCGTAGAAGTTATGAAGAAATCATTGTATCTAAGTATGTTTCTGGCAGTAGTGAGTATAATTTCAGCATTAATACTTTCCTTGACTAATTCTCTTACATCTGAAACAATAAAGAATGCCAATATAGCTAAACAGAACAGGAAACTTGAATCAATGTTTAACATTAATACTAAATTTACAGAAGAAAAGGTTCCTGAAGATTCAAAGGAAATAGAAAAAATATTTAAGGCAGAAGAAAACGGTAAAGTTACAGGATATATATATAGCTTGTCATCAAAGGGATACGGAGGAAAAATGAGATTTATGGTGGCAATAAGTAAAGATGGTAAATATATAGCTTTTGATTCCCTGGAACATAATGAGACGCCAGGATTTGGTACAAAAATGGATGAAGCCAGATATAAGAGTCAGTTTAAGGAAAAACCTATAACTGAAGGAGTAGATGGCATAAGTGGTGCAACAGTAACATCAAAAGGTCTGAATAAGGGATTTGAAGCTGCTGTGAAGCATTTTGAAGGAAATTACAGATAGGAGGAGTATAAAAATGAAAAAATGGGATATAGTAAAATCAGGAATAATAAAGGAAAATCCTGTCTTTGTAATGTTTCTAGGTACATGTCCTATACTGGCGACAACAAATTCCCTGACTAATGCAGTCGGGATGTCTGTTGCATTTGCTGTAGTATTAATGATTACAAATACAATAATTGCAGCAATGAGGAAAATAGTACCTGATCAGATAAGGATACCTGTATATATAGTAGTTATAGCAACAGCAGTAAAATTCTGTGAAATGCTTTTAAATGCATATGCGCTTCCTGTCTATGAGTCACTGGGAGTGTTTCTGGCACTTATAGTAGTAAACTGTATTGTCCTTGGAAGGGCAGAGTCTTTTGCAAGTAAGAATACTGTAATGGATTCTTTAATGGATGCGATAGGAGTAAGTATAGGATTTGCAGTAAGTCTTATATTGATGTCTTCTTTCAGGGAAATATTGGGAACAGGAGGACTGAAGCTGAAAAGCCTTTTTGATAGTGAAAAAGTAGTTTTTGATATACCTCTGTTCAGAAGTTATGCAGCATCCTTCTTTACATCTGGGGCAGGAGCTTTCTTAAGCTTTGGAATACTTACAGGATTATTTAATATATACAAGAGCAGACAGGAAGAAAAGCAGAAACAGGCTGAAAAAGAAGCTAAAAAGCCTGTAGCTAAGGAAGGGAAGGTGGCATAATGGAACTGGTAACATTATTTATATCGGCAGTCTTGATAAATAATATAATTCTAACAAAATATCTGGGAGTATGTCCATTCCTGGGAGTATCTAAAAGTGTGAAATCTTCCTTTGGAATGGGACTTGCTGTAATATTTGTCATTTTTTCATCTTCAATTATAACATATGGGCTATATTACCAGGTTTTAGTTCCTTATAAGATGGAATATCTGGATCTGATAACTTTCATACTGGTTATAGCTTCCCTTGTACAATTTGTAGAAATGGTAATAAAGAAATTTTCTCCAGCCCTTTACAAAGCACTGGGAGTTTATCTTCCCCTAATAACTACAAACTGTGCTGTATTAGGAACAGCCCTTCTGAATATAAGGGAAGGATATAATTTTTCTCAGATGCTTGTAAACTCAATAGCAGTTCCAGTAGGATTTATGCTTATAATGCTTGTATTTGCTACAATAAGGGAAAGACTGGAACTTGCAGACACGCCTAAACATTTTAAAGGTAATGGTATTTCACTAATAACTGCCGCCCTCATGGCAATGGTAATGCTAGGATTTGCAGGGGTGGTATAAAATGAATATAAATATAGCTCCGGTTCTATGGGTTTTATTTCTAGTAGGAATATTCATATTAACTTATATTCTGAATAAGAAGACCCCAAAGCCGGAAGGTTGTGAAGATTTAATAAAAAATGCAGGTTGCAGAGGCTGCAGACAGATTTCGTGTGGCCATCATCCTGACAGAAGGGAGAAATAGGAATGCAGATAGAAGCATTGATAGTACTAGGTATAATTGGAGCAGTTCTTGGACTGTTACTGGGAATAGCGGATAAATATTTACAGGTACAGGTGGATGAAAGATTGACTAAACTGGGTGAAATGCTTCCTAAATTTAACTGTGGAGCATGTGGATATCCGGGATGCAGTGGTTTTGCAGAAGGAATTTTAAGTGGAGAAGTAAAATCTTTGAAGCAGTGTAAACCTATGAAACCTGTATTAAGGATGGAAATCAAGGAATATCTGGAATCTACTCCAGGGCTTGATGGAGAAACTATAAAAGTAGAAGTCTAGAATCTGGAGAAAAGAATGAAGAATTACATAGCAGGAGAAACATTGACCTCAGAAAACAGGTCTTTACTGGAATATATGAAGACAATAATAAAAAGAATCAACGGGACAGGGCTTATGCTTTTGGCATTAGCCTTGTCTTCTTCCTGTATGAAGAACAGTGAAAAAATGTACACTGAAACAATAGATGGATTATTTGATACAACACATGTCATATCAGGATATGATATGGATGAGAAGAAATTCATGAAAAAAGTGGAATTTTATAAGAAGGAAATGGAAAGGCTCCATAACCTTTATACAATTCATGAAAATATAGAAGGAATAAATAACATAAAGACAATAAATGATAATGCAGGAATCAAGCCTGTAAAAGTAGATGGAGATATAATAGTCCTTCTGAAGGATTCAATAAAATGGAACAGGGAAATAAGCAGTAATGTAAATATTGCAGCAGGGAAAATAATAGATTTATGGGAAAAAGGAAGAAAAGAAAATAAACTTCCTGATACAGAGGATCTGGAAGAAGCAAAAAAATGCAGTAATATTGATGATATTATAATAAATGAGAAGGAATCTACTGTCTTCCTCAAAAGAAAATGTATGATGTTGAATGTAGGGGCAGTAGCAAAGGGGTATGCAGTAGAAATAGCATCTGACAAGATGAAAAAAGAAGGAATGGATTCCCTCATAATATCAGCTGGTGGAAATGTAAAGGTTATAGGGAAAAGGAAAGTTCCTAGAAAAGAAAACGGAAAATCGGATTTAAGAAACTGCAGGCATGAATTCTGTATAGGAATAGCGTCACCAATATATAATAATGAAGAGCTGGACAAGAATAATATATATAATAAAAAGGAGAATTCATATATTTCTAAAGTTGCAGTATCAGATATGTCTGTAGTGACTACTGGAAATTATCAGAGATATTTTTATTTGAAAGGAAAAGTTTATGGTCACATTATTAACTTGGAGACACTGTATCCGTCAGATATGTTTGCTTCAATAACGATTCTAACTGAAAATTCAGGTTTTGCGGACTTCATGTCAACGGCATTGTTTATGATGTCTTATGAAGAGGGGAAGAAACTTATAGAAAAAATAGGAACAAAAGAAAAAATAGAGGTTATATGGGCTATGAAAACAGGTGATATAGAATCATCAGATGGACTGGTTAACGGAGAAAATTATGTTGAATATGATTTTAAGTAGGACAGATAACAGGAGTGGAATAAATATTTATGATGCAGCCTATATTTTTATTATAATTATAGCTTCTGTATTTTTAATATATTCAGGAAGGGTCTTTGTAAGTGGAAAAGGTAGCAGAGCTATTGTAAAATATAATAACAGGGAAATAATAGCTCTTGATTTAAGCAGAAATCAGACAGTCATCCTTAAAAGACGGAATTATCCCCTGCTTCTTGATGATATGATTATAGAAGTTAAAAATAGGAAGGTAGCTGTAATAAAGGAAAAATCTCCTTATAATTATTGTTCGTTAATGGGATTTACAGACAGTGTGACAAGACCGATAATATGTCAGCCTAATAAAGTTACGGTTATAATTGAAACCGATGATAAAAATTCAGAAAATACAGATGTCGATGCGGAGGTACGTTAATTGGAAAGGAAGGATTTCATAGATTCAGACAGCAGGCTGAAAAAGGCACTTCAGATGTCAATGCTTCTTAGTTTAAGTATAGTACTTCAGATAGCTGAGTCATTTATAGTTATTCCCTTTTTTCTGCCTGGAATAAAGCTCGGACTGGCAAATATAGTTACTATTGTAATTCTTTATATATACGGAATAAGGGAAGCCTTTAAGGTAGGAGTAATGCGGGTAGTCATATCAGGAATACTGAGAAGCGGGTTAGGTATCAATTTCTTATTTTCTTTAAATGGAATGATGCTGTCTGTACTTGTTTCGGGTTTCTTAAAAAAAACGGGAAAGTTTTCAGTAATAGGAGTCAGCATTGCAGGGGCAAATTTCCATATAATAGCCCAGATAGTGACAGCTTCCTTTATTTATAGGACAAGACTGCTGTTTATAAGCTACCTTCCATATATGCTTTTAGTAACATTGATTACAGGTTCCATAACAGGATATCTGGCAGGGGAAGTTCTTAAAAGGACTGATTTTGAAAGTTTTTAATGTAAAAAATGAAAAAAGCTTGATTTTTACGGCAAAAAATGATAATATATTTTGGTAATTTTGCATCTAATATTTTCTAGAGCAATATTTATAAATATAAATATAATTTTTGAAAGGAGGCTGGAATGGCACACTCTAAATCATCTAAAAAGAGAATATTTATTGGAGAAAGAAACGAAGCAAGAAATAAAGCTATCAAAAGTAGGGTAAAAACATTTGTAAAAAAAGTTCTTTCAGCTGTTGAAGCTAAAAATGTCGACGAAGCTAAAGCAGCATTACAGGTTGCCTATAAAGAATTAGATAAGGCTGTAACAAAGGGAGTTCTTAAAAAGAACACTGCTTCAAGAAAAAAGTCAAGACTTTCATTAAAAGTTAATGCATTAGCAAATTAATTGCAGATGATTAATTTTAAAAAAATTTTTTTAAGATTATACAGTTAAAGCTGCCTTAAAGCTAATAAATCATTCTGTCTAAGAAAGATTTTCAGCTTGAGGCAGTTTTAATTTTAACGTATGGAAATTCCGTAAAAATTACATAATGTGATGGCGGAATCTTTCCATATGTTTTTTTATTGAAATTGAACTTTAATCAGGAGAATCAAATAAGAGTTGAAAAAAAAGTGTATATATAGTAAAATCTTTTAGTAGGAGGAGAGATGATAGTTACTGATTTTATTAATTCTAATATTATTGAAGAAATGAAAAATGAAATAAGAAATTCTGGAGGAAATGAAATTTTTTTCAGAGGAATTCCTGACAGTAAAGGAATAGTGCAGGAAATTGAAGTAATAGCTAGAGGTAACGGATATTCTGTAGCAGCATTGCTGAATATGATGAAAAAAAATGAAGTAATAATTCATAACCATCCTTCGGGGGTTCTGGTTCCCTCCAATGCAGATGTAAGTATTTCCAGTGTTTATGGAAATAGCGGTGGAGCATCATATATAGTTAATAATAATGTTGATGATATCTATATAATTGTTCCCCTGAAAAAATATTTGAGAATAGATATAGATGACTTTTTTGGAGAAAATGGGAAAATTCATCAGGAGATAGATAAATTTGAAATACGTAAAGAACAGTATAAAATGTCTAAGTATATTGAGAAGAGCATGAATGAGAATCATAAGCTCATAGTAGAAGCAGGAACTGGGACAGGAAAGACAATAGCCTATCTTCTCCCAACCTTGCTTTATGTACTGGAAAATAATCTGAAGCTTATTATTTCCACAAATACGATAAATCTTCAGGAACAGCTTATAAATAAGGATATTCCTCTGATAAAAAGGATAATAGGTAAAGAATTTGATTATGAAATAGTAAAAGGCAGAGGAAATTACCTCTGTAAAAGAAAACTTTATAATATGAAGACTATTATAACTGATAAGGATACTGAGGAAGAAAAGAATGAGAAGATAATATTTAAAAATCTGATGGAGTGGGATAAGAAAACAGAAACAGGAGATAAAAATGAAGTAGAATACGGGATTTCAAATAAAGTGTGGGAAGAAGTGAGCAGTGAAACAGATACATGTATGGGGGTAAAATGTCCATACTATTCAAACTGCTATTTTTTTAAGGCGAGGAAGAAAGTTTCTAATTCGGATATGCTCATTCTTAACCACCATATGTTTTTCGCAGATCTATCAATAAGAAACGAGATAGGTTTTAATACAGAATATTCAATCCTTCCCAATTATGATGTGATAGTCTTTGATGAGGCACATAATATAGAAGACACTGCCAGAAACTATTTTACATATGAAATTTCAAGATATTCCTTCGGAAGACTTATGGGAAATATATATAATAGAAGAGCTTTGACAAGTACAAATTCAGGCTTTTTCACAAAACTCCTGGTACATCTGAATGAAAACCTTCCACAGGAAGAATACATAAAAATAGATGATATGAAAGATGGGATTATAGGCAGCCTAAATGAGTTCTATGATAAAGGAAATGAAATTTTTGATAGGATAATATATATTTTTTCACAGGAAATGTCATCATCAGAGATAAAAAAGAGGATAGATAAGGACGAAATAAGAAAAAACAGAGACTGGAAGGAAGTAGAAAGATTACATAGGGATTTTAAGCAGATATATGGGGAGCTTTTAAGAAAAATTGTAAAATTCATGAATACGGTAGATGATTTTAATATGGAAGATGAAACTGGAATAATATTTGACTTTTCAAAGTATTTTGAAAAGCTTAAGCAATATTTTTCAAATTTCGAATTTATTCTTCAGTCTGATGACGGAAATTATGTCTACTGGATTAATATTATACCGTCAAAGGCTAATATAAAGCTTTATGCTACTCCTTTCAGTATATCAGATGAGCTGGATAATAATCTTTTCAGTAAGATGGAAAGAATAATATTTACGTCAGCAACTCTGACAGTAGAAGATAAGTTTGATTATTACAGGGAAAGTATTGGCTTGAGGGATAATAGGGAAAAAAGGGTTGAAGAAGTAATTATAAATTCCCCTTTTGATTATGAAAAGCAGATGAAAGTCTACATTCCAGAGGATTTACTTGATCCGGGGAATATGGAGTTTTTAGAAGATTCTGCTGAATTTATTGAAAAGATGATAAAAAAGACGGAAGGACACTGCTTTCTTCTGTTTACTTCATACAGCTCCTTGAATTTTGTGTATAATAAGATAAAAAAATACTTTGATAGCAGGGAATATACCCTTATAAAACAGAATGAATATCCAAGACATGAAATGATAGAAATATTTAAGAATTCCAGAAATCCTGTCTTATTTGGAACTGACAGTTTCTGGGAGGGAGTAGATGTCCAAGGAGAGCAGTTACAGTCTGTAATTATAGTTAAATTGCCCTTTAAAGTTCCGAATGATCCTGTTACAGAAGCTATTATTGAAAATATAAGGATAAAAGGCGGAAATCCCTTTAACAGCTATCAGGTTCCACAGGCAGTAATCAAGTTTAAGCAGGGAGTAGGGAGGCTTATTAGAAGTAAGGAAGATAAGGGGATTATAACAGTTTTAGATAGCAGGATAATAAAAAAAAGTTATGGAAAGAAGTTTTTAAAGACCTTACCTAAAAATATAATTATAAAAAACAGAAGTGAAATCTTGGGAATAATGGATACAAAGTAGTTGGAGGATAAAATGACAATCAATATATTTGGCCGGGAAATTATTTTGGAAATAAAAGAACTGAATAAAAGAAGTAAGAACTCAAAGAATAAGGGATTTAAGTTTCTTTTTAGATATATTCTGGCAGTTATAATATTTTTTATATTTGGTACTATGATAGAAATTTCAAGGCTGAAGGAAAATTATGAAATTGGAACTGTAGCCGAATCAGATATTATAGCTTATAAAAATGTGACATACTATATTGATATACTGGATGAAAATATACAGGCTAAAATAATAGAAACGACAACACCTGAGTACGATGAAATTCCGGAAGTGAGGAAGGAAACGATAGATTCTATCAATCAGTTCTTTAAGGAATTGAAAGAACTTGATATGTCGAATAGTGAAAATATAAGAAATTATATGAGAAGTAAGAAGTATACTTTTACTGAAAAGGACTATAAGGATATTTCTGCAAGAAATGATGTAGGGTATATTGTAAATTTAATTACGGCAGCAACGGAAATATACAGTACAGGACTCGTAAAAATGGAGGATCTGAACAGGATTATAAGAAAGAACAATATGAAGCTTGATGACCTGGATGTGAAGATTTTAAAGAATTTCCTGAAACCTAACCTGAAGATAAATGAAACTGAGACAAGAAAGAAAATAGAAGAAAATATTGATTCTCTAAAGGATAAGGAAATAAGAATCTATAAGGGGGATATAATTGTAAAGAAAGGTGAAATAATAGACAGCGATGCCTATGTCAAACTGGAAAAGCTTAACATGATAAGAAGGGAAGATAAAGTCAGAAAAATAATAGGGTTGTCTGTAACATATATTATAATAATAAGCCTGTTATACTATATAATGAAAAAATATAGTGAAAAGGAAATGGAGTCAAATGCTTTCTATCCTTCAATGATAACAATAATAATAATAAATACATTATATATTATGTTCTTTCATAATGAATATAGTATCTATCTTTTACCCTTTGCAATGATTCCTATAATTTTGACAGTGTTGGGGAATAAGATATATGCACTGACCTTTACTTTTTTTAATATGATAATCCTGTCAAGGGAAGAATCATGGTTTCTGGTGACAATAGCAGTGTCAGTAGTGGCAATATATAAGGCAGATAAACTGACTAACAGGACAAGTATAGTAAAACTTGGAATTTTTCTAGGAGTCTTTCAGGCAATACTTTCTTTAAGTTACGGGCTTGTTAATCAGATTGAATTTGGATTTTTAATGCTTACAATGATATTTTCAGTATTTTCAGGAATATTTACGGGAATGCTTTCTCTTGCACTGCTGCCGTATCTGGAAAATACCTTTGATATACTGACGGATATAAAACTGCTTGAATTAAGTGATTTTTCACATACTCTGTTGAAACAGCTGCTTCTTACAGCTCCTGGGACATTCCATCACAGCATAATGGTTGGAGCACTGGCAGAAAGTGGAGCAGAGGCAATAGGAGCAAATGCGACTTTTGCACGTATAGCCTCTTATTATCATGATATAGGGAAAATGAAGAGGCCGACATTCTTTGTGGAAAACCAGAGGGGAGGAAGAAATCCCCATGACAAGACAAGTCCTTCACTAAGTGCATTGATAATTACTTCCCATACTAAGGATGGGTATATTCTAGGAAAGCAGAATAAACTTCCAAAGGAAATACTGGATGTCATATTGGAACATCATGGAACGACTCTTGTACAGTATTTTTACTATAAGGCTCTGGAAAATGACAGTAATGTACTGGAATCTGACTTCAGATATAGCGGACCTAAACCTAGGAGCAAGGAAAATGGGATTATCCTTCTGGCGGATACAATAGAGGCTGCGGTGAGATCTTCTGAAGATAAGAGCAGGGAAGGTATTGAAAACTTAATAAGATATCTGGTAAAGTATAAAATAGATGATAATCAGCTAAGCGATTCAGACCTGACTCTTGGAGAAATAGAAAAAGTCATACAGGCCTTCCTGAATACATTACAGGGGGCGTACCATGAAAGGATTAAATATCCTAAAATAGATGAAAAAATGAAAAAGAGGTAAAAAAATGCTGGAATGTGATATAACTTATGAAATAGAGAATATGGAAGATTTTATGGAAGAAGAAAGAATAGAGAAATTCTGTAATTTTATATTGAAAAGGGAATATGGAGAAGAATATGAGAAAAATAACTACTATCTGTCATTTTTAATTACAACAGATGAAGTTATAAGGGAAATAAACAGGGAATACAGGGAGAAGGATTCAGCAACTGATGTAATATCTTTTGCTTACAATGAAACAGAAAATATGGGACCTGTAAATATCCTGGGAGACATTGTAATATCAGCAGACAGGATAAGATGTCAGTCAGAAGAGTATGGACATACATCTGAAAGGGAGTTTTATTATGTACTTTGCCATGGACTCTTACATTTACTAGGGTATGATCATATTGAGGAAAAGGAAAGGTCTATAATGAGGAAAAAGGAAGAAGAAATTCTGGAAGAATTTAACTACACAAGAAACTAGCTGATAAAATTATAAAAAATTAGGGAGGAGAGAATGAGCGGACAGGAAAAACCTAAAAAAAAGAATTTTATATTCAGAAGGTATGAAAATTATGACTGGGATATAAAAAAGGAAAGAGAAAGAGATAGGAGAATAGTGGACAGTTTTAATTTTGCAATAGAAGGGCTTACTGAAGCGTTGAGAAATGAAAAGCATATGAAGGTACATATTCTTCTTGCGATAATAATTGTTATACTGGCTATACTTACTAATGCTACTAAAGTAGAAATACTAATAATTTCATTGTCGGTTTCCTTTGTTATAATTACAGAAATGATAAATACATCTGTTGAGGCATTAGTTGATTTAATATCTCCCAACAGGCATCCGTTAGCCAAGCTTGCGAAAGATGTAGCAGCAGGGGCAGTGCTGGTTGCTGCAATTAATGCAATCTGTGTAGGCTATCTACTGTTCTATGATAAAATGCTTGATATATTTGACAGTAAAAATAAGTTACATATTCTAGCTGCAAGGAAGGGGAATGTGGCAATCCTGATACTGGTTCTGACAGCAATTATTGTAATAGTAATAAAATCATTCTATAAGAGAGGGACTCCTCTGGAGGGAGGAATGCCTAGCGGTCATAGTGCAATGGGATTTGCAGTGTTTGGAATAATGCTGTTTATTACAGGAGATATAAGGGTACAGGCTCTTGCTCTTTTTATGGCTCTTCTTGTGGCTCAAAGCAGGGTAAAGGCAGGGATACATAGTTTTAGGGAGGTACTGGCTGGAGGACTTCTAGGATTTACGATAGCTTTTGTAATTATGTTTATAATGGTTCAGTTTAGAATACTTTATAATTAGGGACTAAACTGAAATTGTAAAGAAAGTAGGTACAAGGTACTTTAAAAATTAAGAAAAATAATATATAATAAATTAAAGTCTAAATTATTCATTAAAGACTTTTAGTATATTGTAAATAGAAAGGCTTTTATAGTTTTATTAAAAAATTTATTTTTTAATAATTTATACGGGTAATTTAGAATGAATAAATTAAGTGTTTGTAAGACAAATATACTTTTTGAGAAATCAGAAAGTGCCAAAAAATAAATAATTAGGAGGAAAAATTATGTCAATATTAGTTTTTGGACACAAAAATCCGGATACAGATACAATATGTTCGGCAATCGCTTATGCAAAACTTAAGAATAAACTGGGGAAAGATGTAAAACCTGTAAGGCTTGGTGAACTTAATGAAGAAACGAAGTATGCGATAAACTATTTTAAGATGGATATTCCGGAGCTTGTGGAAAATGTTGCAGGGAAAGAAGTAATACTGGTAGATCATAATGAAAGAACTCAGACAGCAGATGGCTTTGAAGAAGCAAAGGTACTTGAACTTATCGATCATCACAGAATTTCAAATTTTAATGTTGATGAACCTTTAATGGTGAGAATGGCACCAGTAGGATGTACAGCTACAATAATATTGAAAATGTTTAAGGAAAATGATATAGTCCCTTCAAAGGAAGTTGCAGGCTTAATGCTTAGTGCGATAATTTCTGATACATTACTGTTTAAATCACCTACATGTACTGAATGTGATGTAAAGGCTGGAAAGGAACTTGCAGAAATAGCAGGAGTAAATGCTGAAGAATATGGGCTTGAAATGTTGAAAGCAGGAACTGCCCTGGGGGATAAGAGCGACTCTGAACTATTGAATATGGACATGAAGATATTTGACATTGACAGTACTAAAATTGGAGTAGCACAGATAAATACAGTGAATGAAGATGAAATTATTGAGAAGAAAGAAAGTCTTATTTCAGAAATTAATAACATTATAAACAGGGAAGGATTGAAGTTTTTTGTATTTATAGTTACAAATATACTATCAAATGACTCTGTGGGAATAGTTGCAGGAGAAGGTACTGAAGTTGTGGAAAAAGCTTTTGGAGAAAAAATATCAGGTAACCTGATAGCTTTAAAAGGTGTAGTTTCAAGAAAAAAACAGGTAATACCTCCTTTAACTAAAGCGATACAGGAAGATAATTAAATAATAAAGTGCAGAAAGTTAAACTACTGGTATAAAACTTATGAGAAAAGTCCAGGACTGGAAGGTCAATAAAGGACTTTTTTCATAGGAAATGTAAAAAGTCTCATGCTATTTCCAATATTGAAGTCTCAATAAAAAAATGGGGGTAGCAGGAGTGTCTGGAATGGAGCAGGAAAGACCACCGGAAAAATAAATTTTGTGATATGAGGCAGTATATAGTATTTATTGGTTCTATTTGCAGTAGCAGTCTTAAGATACGGTATAAAAGATTGAGAAAATACCAGTCTGGTAACTAAAAGGTAAATAAAATCTAATTAAAATTGAAAAATAAAATTCTATATGGTATAATCGCTTAAAGAGAGGAAGGTCATGGCAATAATAGAATTTAAACGCAGAGATGAACTAAAAATCTTATTTGGTATAAAATTACCTTCAATAGTAGCATCTTTTTATAAGGAAATTATAAATAGGAAACGTTCTTATGAAATAATAAGGGATACATTCAATATAGAAGAAGGAAGGCTTATTAATATTGTAGATGTTGTAGATGGATTGGGAAATCCTGCTTCTGTTCTGGTAGTATATGATAATTTTATTTCTGAGAGGGAGAGATTGAAAGCTGATCTTGAAATAGAAGTTTTTGATTTTAATATTTATGAATTGAATTATAATAGTGATATTGATATTGAAGACATAATAAAAAGAATAAAAAATTAAGATTAGAAAGGTTGATGAAATGAAGAAGATAACGTTATTATTAGGAATTTTGATGCTGGCATTTTTTAGTATAGGGAATGCCGGGATGAAACTTACAAAAGAAGAGAAGAAATTTAAGAAGACAATGAAGAATTTTGAACTGGAAGCTGTAATAAGGACAAATAAAGGGGATATATCTGTATACTTATATCCGGAAGCTGCTCCTATAAATGTAGCAAATTTCGTATTTCTAGCAAAAAATAATTTTTATAACGGGCTCACTTTTCATAGAGTTATACCTAATGCACTTGTCCAGGGTGGAGATCCTTTAGGAAATGGTACAGGTGGCACAGGATACATGGTGAATGATGAAATATCAGACTGGTTAAGTTTTGAAAATGAGGGAATACTGGCTTTTGCAAATAGTGGACCAAATACAAACAGCAGCCAGATATTTATAACAATGTCACCTTTATCTCAGCTGACAGGAAAACATACTATAATAGGAGAAACTAAATCTAGACAGGATTTAAGTGTACTTAAAGTATTAAGACAGGATGATAAGATTCTAAGTATAGAAATTAAAGGGAAAAAAGTGGATAATTTCTTAAGCCATTTTCCTGTGGAAGTTAGTCAGTGGGAAGCTGTACTTAAATCAGGTCAGTAGAAAGTCCTGAGAATATTTTATAATAAGGATCTTTATAACAAGTCAATATGTTTGAGAATTCCATAGACAAAAAAGGAATTCTCTTTTTCAGTTTATGAAGAAAGTAAATATAAAGAAAATTTTTATTTTCTATATAGCAGATATTTAAATAGCTGGACATGTATGTAAAAAAATTATATAAAAGACTTGCAAAAAATTAGAAAATATATTATTATATAGTTAGCAGTCTGAGTTAGTGAGTGCTAAAAATGTCATAAATAAATTTAGGAGGACAGAAAATGAAAATAAAACCGTTAGGGAAAAGAGTATTAATTAAACAAGTTGAGCAGGAAGAAGTTACTAAGAGCGGGATAGTATTACCAGGAACAGCTGCAAAAGAAAAACCTATAACAGGTGAAGTACTGGCAGTAGGGAAAAAAATAGAAGATATAAAGGCTGGAGACAGAATAATCTTTGAAAAGTATTCAGGAACAGAAGTAAAAGATGGAGATGATACATATCTCATACTTGAAATAGATAATGTACTGGCAATAGTAGAATAGATATAAGTGGATACATTTAATAGCTATAAAAATTTTTATATTATATAAAGACAGTTTAACAGGAGGATATTTAGAAATGGCAAAAATAATAAAATTTAATGAAGAAGCTAGAAAAGCACTTGAAGTAGGAGTAGATACACTTGCAGATGCAGTAAAGATAACATTAGGACCAAAAGGGAGAAATGTTGTATTGGATAAGGGGTACGGAATTCCAACAATAACAAATGACGGAGTGACAATAGCAAGGGAAATCGAACTGAAGGATCCTATTGAAAATCTTGGAGCACAGATAGTAAAGGAAGTTGCTACAAAATCAAATGATGTAGCAGGTGATGGAACAACAACTGCTACAGTATTAGCTCAGGCACTGATAAAAGAAGGGCTAAAAATGGTTGCTTCAGGGGCAAATCCTGTATTTATAAGAAAAGGAATGGAAAAAGCTTCAAAGAAAGTAATAGAGGAACTTGTAAAAAGAGCTAAAAAAATAGAGTCTAATTCTGAAATAGCTCAAGTAGGGGCAATTTCAGCAGGAGATATGGAAATAGGAGAACTGATAGCTCAGGCAATGGAAAAAGTTGGAGAATCAGGAGTAATTACAGTAGAAGAAGCGAAATCTCTTGATACTAACCTTGAAGTAGTAGAAGGAATGCAGTTTGATAATGGATATCTTTCCCCTTACATGGTCTCAGACTCAGAAAGAATGGTTGTAGAGCTTGATAATCCGTTTATATTGATAACAGATAAGAAAATATCAAGCATGAAGGAGCTTCTTCCTATACTTGAAAAGACAATTGAAACAGGGAAACCTATGCTTATAATAGCAGAAGATGTTGAAGGTGAAGCACTGGCAACACTGGTAGTAAATAAGCTAAGAGGAACTTTGAATATTGCAGCAGTAAAAGCACCTGCTTTTGGCGACAGGAGAAAGGCTATGCTTGAAGATATAGCTATTCTCACAGGAGGGGAAGTGATTTCTGAAGAAAAAGGAATAAAACTTGAAAATGCTGAAACAGAGTTTCTAGGGCAAGCTAAA
>JBHACQ010000127.1:0-12620 GCA_041854625.1 Leptotrichia sp.
GAAAAAATTATTTGAAAAACAGTGAGAAAATTGATATTATATAGATATGTTTAATATTTTTAGGGAGGATATATGAAAGTTTTCAATTTATTTAAACCGACAATTGAAAAGGAAAATTTAGAAAATAAAACTGAAGATATTTCTAGAAATTCTGAAAAAAATTCTCTTTTGGAATCATCTGTAGAAGAAATTGAAAAAATATCCTATTATGATGAATTTGGCAATGAACATATAGTTGAAAAGGAACGTTGGGTGGAAAAGAAACTAAAACCTTCAATAAGAGAAAATTGGGATAATGTAGATGCCCTATACCCTATAGTACTGGATTCATTTTCTAAAAAAGTGTATCAGGAAGTACAGGAAGCCTGTTTCAGAATATATTCACTTGACAATAATAAGGAGAGGAAAACAAATATTTTAGGTACATATTATATAAAGACAGGCGAGTATGAACAGGCTATTAACCTGTATAAAAAATTCCTGTCATCTGAAACTGCTACAGAAGCAGTATATGTAAACTATGGAAAAGCTCTGGAGGAAGCTGAAAGGACATGGGAAGCTGAATCTGTCTACTTAAAGGCATTACAGTTAAACCCGAATTCTGTAATAGCTTTTAGAAATTATTTTAATATTGTAAGGAGAAAAGGTCCTAAGGAATATCAGACTCAGCTGGAAAAGTTTTCATTAAGGAAACTGGCATGGAGGGCGAAGCTCACATTGGCAACAGACTACTTTAAAAAAGGTGATAAGGAGAAAGGGAATTTCTATTTACGGGAAGCTTTAAGGGAATCTAATTACAATACAGAAACAATGGCAGTTTCTTCCGGAATCTACAGCTTAAATAAGTTGTTTGAAGAATTTGAGCAGTATGTACTTCCATTTTATGATCCTGAAAAACATGGTGCATATACTACTCTCAATGTACTGGAATATTATAAACTGAAGATGGATTTCAGGAAAGGGCTTGAACTTTGTAAGTTTACTTCCAAATTTTCATGGCTTGAATTCTGTGATAAATTCATCTCCTATGAAAATGATTTCCTGAATATCAGAAAAGAAGTACTTGAAAAGGAAGATAATTCTCAGAATACCTTCTTTTCAACGAATTTACCTATCTGGTATTATAATTTTAATGAACCTAACTGGCTTCTGAATAATAATGCAAAAGGGAAGCCTAACTTATTGATACTGACATTTACTTCCCTTGGGGAGAAATCAGAAATTTCTGATAACCTGGCAGTATCAATCCCGCTATATTTAAATGAGACATTGCATTATAAGACTAATATAAATTATCAGGTGGCAGTTTACCATAATAAAGATAAGATTGCCCTCTCTAATAAAAAATATAGCATTGATTATATGAACTTAATCAAGAAACAGAATCCTAAGCTGGACTATGTCCTATCTGGGAATGTTTCAAAAGTTTCAAACAGTTATGAAAAATACGATATTGAAATATATCTGTATGATTTTTCAAATGAGTCTAAAATAAGACTTATAAATGAAATATATGAATTAAGTGACATATATAATCTCCAGAATGAACTGGTTGAGAAGTTTAATGAAATATTTAAATGTATAAACAAGAATCAGATAAAATATGAAAATGATTCAGACAATCTTTTCCTTTATTATCAGAAATTAACTTTTCTGATGGCAGATGAAAGTTATAAGGAATATCATGCATGGAAATATAAGAAACTTCTGGCAGATCAGATTAAAGTTGTCCTTAATGACAGGAAAAATGATTTGAAGAAAATAAATCTGATAGTCCTTTTATATGAAATAAAGAAATTTAACAGTCAGCTTTTAAAAAGTCAGAAGCCATTAATGTATGACCTTATATACAAGGAACTGTTCCAGACACCGACTTTGAAGCTGCTGACTCCTATTATATATAATATATATAATGATGAGGAAAATTATAACTCCTATATGGAAAAACTTCAGCAGAACAGTCCAGTCTATATAAAATGGATAAACAGGTTCCTAGATTATGTTAATTAGAGGTAATAGTATGAGAATTAAAGAAAGAGTATCTGTTATTTCCTTGTTTGTATGCTATATATTTACAAACTTACTGTTTTATAATGTCATCTATAGAGATTATGTGAACCGGAATATTTTCTTTATTACAGGATTTCTTTTTATTACAGAGATGGCATTCTGGATATTTATATTTTCTCTTATAAGAAGAGAGGAGAGGCTGAAATCATCAAATATAAATCCGATACTGATTCCTTTCTTAATCGGAGTAGGAGGAACAGGTGTGGGAAGAGTACTTTTAAACAGTTCTCTTTATTTGAATGATTTATTAACTGTAAGTACCCCCTTTATCTATTTTATAGGAATTATAAGGATATTATTTATATTTTCTGCATTTTCTTTTTTCTTTTTGGCACTGGACACAAGGAATATACTGTTAACTGTAATATCCTGTCTAAATATTGTGGTTTCCATTTTAATCTGGCTGGACTTTGACACGAACATCTCTTCAGCAGTTAGGATATTAATGGGGCTATTAGGTATACTTTATATTGTATTATTAAAAGAAAGAACAATTTACCAGGAGGAAAAAAATGAAAAGAATTCTGTTTAAGTTATTATTACTAGTATTAATCCTAAATTTTTCAAATATTTCATATTCATATAATGTATTTGGGAAAATATTAAAACCTTCAGGGAAATCTAGCTCTACAGAAAGTAATGAAAATAATGTAAACACCCTTCAGAATATAAGTAATTCTGCAGGAAGTGCAACTTTAGACTCTACTTATAGTGCAACAGGGCAAAATAACAGGGAAAGATTTATAATACTTCATTATACTGCTACAAATAGGGAAATTTCCTTAAAGACATTAACTAAGGATGAGGTAAGTTCCCACTTCCTTGTTACCGATGATAAAAATGATCCTATATTTGCTTTAGTTCCTGAAAATAAAAGGGCGTGGCATGCCGGACAGAGTGAATGGAAAAGCACTAAAAATCTTAATGACAGTTCAATAGGAATTGAAATTGTAAATGACGGAGATAGTTCAGGAAGCTTTGTTCCTTATAAGAGCTTCCAGATAAAGAATGTAGCAGTACTTGTAAAGTATCTTGCAGAGAAATATGACATACCGCCTACACAGATATTGGGACATTCGGATATTGCTCCTCAGAGGAAGTCTGATCCGGGACCATTATTCCCCTGGAAAGAACTTTATACAAAGTATAATATAGGTATGTGGTATGATGAAGATAGGAAGAAGGCATATGAATATGAGTTTTCTTCTAAGTTTGATGATGTTACAGCAAGTGAAATTCAGAATGAACTTAAGAAATTCGGATATGCTATAAGCATAACTAATCAGCTGGATAAACAGACATCAAATGTCATAAGAGTCTTTCAGCATCGGTTCAGACCTAGGAAATATGATGGTAAAATGGACTTGGAAACATTTGCCATATTGAAAGCTTTAAATGAAAAATATGAAAACAAGTAAAATAGTTTCTATAAAAAATAAATGTACTTTTTAATTTTTTAAAAGTACCAAAAAATAAATAAAAGGAAAGGAGAGTATAATAACTAAGAAGGTTAAATTTTATCAGTTATTATAATAAATATTATGAAATTTTCAAATAGAATTTTAAGTATGCAATACTCACCAATAAGAAAGCTGGTTCCGCTTATTGATGCCGCAAGAAAAGATGGAGTGACAGTGTATGAACTTCATATAGGACAACCTGATGTAAAAACTCCAGATACATTTTTTGAAGGACTGAATAATTTTAAAGAAAGTATTGTAAAATATGCTAATTCAGCAGGAATAATAGAGTTAAGGAATTCATTTTCACAGTCATATGAAAAAGCAGGGATAGATATTTCTCCCGATGAAATGCTTATAACTCACGGTGGAAGTGAGGCAATTCAGATTGCATTACAGACAATCTGTAATCCTGGAGATGAAGTTCTTATCCCGGAACCTTATTATACAAATTATGACAGTTTCCTTAAAACTGCTGAAGCAGTGCTTGTTCCTATAGAAACGGTTATTGAAAACCATTATCATCTTCCTAAGAAAGAAGATATTGAAAAACTTATAACTCCTAGGACTAAAGCTATAATGTTTTCAAATCCTAGCAATCCTACAGGAATTGTCTTTACAGATGAAGAAGTTGAAATTATAAAGGAAATAGCAATTAAAAATGACTTATATATTATTGCCGATGAAGTCTACAGACAGTTTATATATGATGAAGAAATAGAGTATAAGTCATTTATGAACATACCGGAAATAAGTGACAGGACAATACTTATTGACAGTATATCAAAACATTACAGTGCATGTGGTGCCAGAATAGGGGTTCTGGCTTCCAAAAATAAGGAATTTATTGCACAGGCACTGAAATTATGTCAGGCTAGATTATCGGTATCTACAATTGAGCAGATTGCCAGTTCAAACCTGATAAATACTATGGATACTTATATAGATAATGTAAGGCTGGAATACAAGGTAAGAAGGGATCTTATGTATAACCATCTGAAGGAAATTCCGGGAATAGTTTCCTTTAAACCAAGCAGTGCCTTCTATATTGTAGCAGAACTTCCTGTTGACAATATTGAAAAGTTTATTACATGGCTTCTGACAGAATTCAGATATAAGAATCAGACATTATCATTTGCGACAGGTCCTGGCTTCTATTCTAAAGAAGGAAAAGGGCTAAAAGAAGCAAGATTTTCTTTCTGTACTCATAATCTGACTGAAATAGAAAATGGAATGAAGGTACTGAAAAAAGCTTTAGAAGCTTATAATTCCAAATAGTAATTAGGAGCAGTTTTGAAAGATATAATAAAAGATGATATAAAAAATGCAAGGGAAATTCTGGAAAAAATGAACTCAAACCAGAAAATAAACTATCATACTGTCCTGACTAAGCTAATTGATGACTGGAAGAAAAAGGGACAGAAGCCCAAAATATTACTACATAGCTGCTGTGCTCCCTGTAGCACGTATACGCTGGAATATATGTGTAGATATGCAGAAGTTACTATACTTTTTGCCAATAACAATATCCATCCTGAAGCAGAATACAGGAAAAGAGCTCTGGTTCAAAAGGAATTTATAGATAGCTTTAACAGCCATACAGGAAATAATGTAGGCTACATTGAAGATGAATATAATCCTTCTTCCTTCTATAATAAGGTAAAAGGGCTGGAAAAGGAGAAAGAAGGCGGGGGAAGATGTATTTCATGTTTCCAGATGAGGCTTGATATTGTAGCACAGTATGCTCAGGAATTAGGATTTGACTATTTTGGAAGTGCCCTGACATTAAGTCCAAAAAAGAACAGCCAGCTTATTAATAATATTGGTCTGGAAATACAGGAACTCTTTAATGTTAAATATCTTCCATCTGACTTCAAGAAGAATAGGGGATATGAAAGATCATTGGAAATGTGCAATGAATATAATATATACAGACAGTGCTACTGTGGATGTGTATTTGCTGCATTGGATCAGGGAATTAATCTGAATTTATATAAGTGACCAGTATAATTTTATTAATTAAGTATTAGTATTATAAAAGGACTGTCTTGAATTTTTTATTCAGTACAGTCCTTTTTCTTTATTCTGTTGAATTTTTTATTTGTTCTTTAGAATATCCCTTATTTCAGCAAGCAGAACTTCTTCTTTTGTAGGTTCTGGAGTAGCTGCATCTTCTGGAGTAGCTGGTTTTTTCAACTTATTTATGGATTTAACCATAATGAAGATTACAAAAGCCATAATCAGGAAATTTACAACATTCTGAATGAAATTTCCATAGAGAACAGCAACTTCAGGCTTTCCACCTTCAGCAGGAGTGATGACGAGCTTTAAAGCAGTAAAATTAACTTTACCTAATAAAATACCTATTATAGGCATAATCATATCGTCAACTAATGAAGTTACTATGTTTCCAAAAGCTCCTCCTATAATAACTCCGACTGCTAAGTCCATAACATTTCCTTTAGAAATAAATTCTTTAAATTCTTTAAACATAACTACTTAAACTTCTCCTTTTTTAAATTAATTTTAACAAGTAACAATATTATAATAAATTTTTGAAAAAAAATCAAGTCTTACTTGAAATATACTACCAGTTATTATATAATAAAAGACAAAGTAAAGTTATTGGAGGAATATTATAAAATGTTGAATCAGAAAAATAAAAGGAATTTTTCTATAATTGCCCATATAGACCATGGAAAATCAACTATTGCTGACAGGCTTCTGGAAATGACTGGAACTGTCACTGAAAGAGAAATGAAGGAACAGCTTCTTGACAGCATGGATCTTGAAAGGGAAAAAGGAATTACTATAAAGGCACAAGCCGTAACCCTTAACTATAAAGCAAAAAATGGAGAAATGTATGAATTTAACTTAATAGACACACCAGGACACGTAGATTTTATTTATGAAGTTTCCCGTTCCCTTGCAGCATGTGATGGAGCATTACTTGTAGTAGATGCAGCTCAGGGAATAGAAGCACAGACTTTGGCAAATGTATATCTTGCCCTGGAAAATGACCTTGAAATTTTACCAGTAATAAATAAAATAGATCTTCCTTCTGCAGATCCTGATAAAGTAAAGCTGGAAATAGAGGAAGTAATAGGACTTCCTGCAGATAATGCGGCCTTAGTTTCAGGAAAGACAGGATTAGGAATTGAAGATCTCCTGGAATCAATTATAGAATACATTCCTGCTCCTGAAGGGGATACAGATGCACCTTTGAAGGCACTGATTTTTGATTCTCATTATGATGATTTCAGAGGTGTTATAACATATCTAAGAATTATGGAAGGAAAACTTTCTAAGGGAGACAGGATAAAGATTATGTCAACAGGTAAAGAATTTGATGTTCTGGAAACAGGAATCTTTTCTCCTAAAATGAAGGAAGTGGAAGAACTTACAGCAGGTTCGGTGGGATATATAATTACAGGGATAAAATCAATAAAGGATACGCAGGTAGGAGATACTGTAACGCATGTTAAAAATCCTACTTCTACTCCGTTAGCAGGATATAGACCAGCTCTTAGCATGGTTTTTGCCGGAGTTTATCCAATATCTACAGATGATTATGAAGATTTGAGGGAAGCACTTGAAAAATTACAGCTGAATGACGCCTCTCTTACATATGTACCTGAAACCTCCCTGGCACTTGGATTTGGATTCAGATGTGGTTTTCTAGGACTTTTACATATGGAAATCATAGTTGAAAGACTAAGGAGGGAATTTGGAATTGACCTTATTTCTACAGCACCTTCCGTTGAATACCATGTTACTATAGAAACTGGAGAAAATCTTATAATAGATAATCCTGCTGAATTTCCTGCAGGAAAGAAATTCATTGAAGAGCCTTATATAAAAGGAACTATAATAGTACCTAAAGACTATGTAGGAAATGTCATGGAACTTTGTCAGGAAAAGAGAGGTACCTTCCTGAATATGAACTACCTTGATGATACACGTACAATGATTAGCTATGATCTTCCTTTGGCAGAAATTGTAATAGATTTCTATGATAAGCTGAAATCAAGAACTAAGGGATATGCTTCCTTTGAATATGAAATGATAGGATACAAGGAATCAGATCTTGTTAAGGTGGATATTCTTGTAAGTGGAACACCTGTAGATGCCTTTTCGTTTATAGCCCATAAGGATAATGCTTATTACAGGGGGCGATCAATAGTGGAGAAACTTAAAGAAGTAATTCCTAGGCAGCAGTTTGAAATTCCATTACAGGCAGCACTAGGAAGTAAGATAATTGCAAGGGAAACCATAAAAGCTCTTAGGAAAAATGTACTTGCTAAATGTTATGGTGGGGATATTACACGTAAAAAGAAACTGCTTGAAAAACAGAAGGAAGGTAAAAAACGTATGAAAGCCATCGGAAATGTCGAAATACCTCAGGAAGCCTTTTTATCTGTATTGAAGCTAAATGATTAAAATTATAATAAAGAGGGTTAATTATGAATAAGAATATAATATTTTTTGATGTGGAGACGAATGGGAAAATAGGAAGTTCAGTCTTATCCATTTCAGCTATTAAAGTTAACTATGATTTTGATAAGGATAAATGGGATAAAGTATCGGAATACAACAGATTTTATTTTAGAAATGAAGGAGAGCCTATTGATTTTGGAGCTGTCAATGTTCATGGACTGACAGATGAGGTTATAACAGAAAAAAGAAAGAATATTTCATATCCATCTACTTTCAAGGAAGACATGGATTCTTTCTTTATTTATTGCCAGGATACAAGTCATTTTGTAGCACATAATATAAAATTTGACAGGAGCTTTATTCCATTCCCCTTAAAGAACCAGTTTGATACAATGATGGAAAATATTGATATTGTCAAAGCAGGGATAAATGAAAACTACGGTACATATAAATGGCCTAAACTTATGGAATGTGCCAAATTTTATAATGTTCCTATGGATGAAAACCAGCTACATGAAAGTCTGTATGATGTACTGATTACTTTTAGGGTTTTTTATAAAATGACTAAAAATCCTTTTGGCAAACCTAGAGTAGAAAGATTTTTATCACAGAAATAATAATATTACTGGAATATTGGATATTTTCTTATACATAGAGCAGTATAATAATCAGATAAATTTATAAATTTGGAGTGAAGGAATGGGAATTTTATTAGAAAAAGGGAATAAGGAAGGAAATATAGTAAATTTTGAAAATTATTCTGAAGTATTGAAGTTTGAAATGTTAGAATATTTTTCCTGTAATATTTCTAATTTTATTCAAAACAATAATTATCAGGCAGCTTTATCTTATGTGGAAAACAATGTGGAAAAAAAATTTGAAATACCTCTAAAAACTGATATCAGTTTCCATTCCAATAACAGTATAAATAAACTTATTATAAATGAAAAGGCCAAATTTATAAATTTTTTTGTTCATTTGAAACAGGAGCTCCTAAACTGCAAAAAATTTTATTTTATTGTAAGTTTTATAAGATATTCTGGAATCCAGCTCCTTTTAAATACACTTGATGAACTGGAAGCCAGGGGGATAGAAGGGAAAATTATTACATCAGTATATCTGAATATAACAGACCCTAAAGCATTAAGAAAGCTTCTTTCCTATAAAAATATAGAATTGAAGATATACAGCAACTCAGGTGAAAGCTTCCATACAAAGGCTTATATGTTCCAGAAGGAAAAATATAATACATGTATAATAGGGTCTTCCAATATAAGCCAGAGTGCCTTATATTCTGCAGAAGAATGGAATATTAAGCTGACAGACACTGATTTTTTTAATATTTATAGCCAGTCATTAAACCAGTTTGAAAAATTATGGAATAGTAATGAAGCTATTGATGTATCAGAAGACTTTATAAAAAAATATGAAGATTACAGAGATAATAATAAGTCAGTAAGTACTTTTGATTATGTAAAACACAAAGAGGAGCAGGGGATTATCACAGCAAACAGTATGCAGAAGGAAATACTGGAAAAGTTAAGCCATACAAGGAAAATAGGAAATACCAGAGGTCTTGTGGTAGCCGCTACTGGAACGGGAAAAACCTATCTGGCAGCTATGGATCTTTATAATTTCTATTATAAAGAGAATAATAAGAAAGAATTAAAGTTTCTCTTTATTGCTCACCGGGAAGAGCTTCTGGAAAATGCCTTGAATACTTTTTCTGTTATATTAGAAATGAAAAAATCAGAATTTGGACGTATATATGGAGGAAAGAGAGAGCTAAAAAATAATATGGTTTTTGCTTCCATACAGTCTTTAAATAACCATTATCAAAAATTTTCAGAAGATATGTTTGACTATATTATTGTAGATGAATTCCATCATGCAGCAGCAGACACTTACAAAAAAATTATCGGACATTTTAATCCGGTTTTTCTTTTAGGACTTACAGCTACACCAGAACGTATGGATGGAAAAGATATAATGGAAATATGCAATTATAATCTTGTAGGAGAAATGCGACTTAAAAAAGCAATGGAACAGGACCTTATTTCCCCATTCCATTATTTTGGTGTTGATGATACAGTTGACTATAGTAAAATCCTATATAAAAATGGTAAATATGATGAAACTCAACTTACTGACAGCTTGAATATTAATTTACGTACAGAATATATTGTAAGTAAAATAGAAAAATTTGGATTTGATGGACAAGAAATGAGAGCAGTTGCTTATTGTCAGAATATCGAACATGCATTATACATGAAAAACTCTCTTTCAGAATATGGATATATTACTGATGTACTGACGTCTAAGACAAATTCGACCGATAGGTCTAAAATCTTAAAGAGATTTGAAAATAATGAAATAGAAATATTATGTGTTGTTGATATTTTAAATGAAGGGATAGATATACCGGATATAAACCTTCTTCTATTTCTCCGTCCTACATTATCATCTACAGTATTTATACAGCAGCTTGGAAGGGGGCTTAGGAAATCTTCTACAAAGAGTTTTGTTACAGTAATTGATTTTATTGGAAATCATAAGAAGGATTATATAATTACTAAAGTATTCTCTGAAGAAATTAACAGTAGGAGCTTCCTATATGACAGAAAGGAAAAGGTAATTCATGAAATTCAGAACCAGTTTTCCAATATTCCCGGAGCTTCATATATAGAGCTGGACAGGATATGTCAGGAAAGGATTATAGACAAGATTGAAAAAATTAATTTCAATTCTAAAAGTTTCCTTAAGGATGCCTATCAGGAATATAAATATGAAATTGGGAAGGCTGATGATGAAATACTTCTGGCTTCAGATTTTGATTCAAATATTGATTTATTCAGGGAACTGGTAGCTAAAACCGGATCCTTTTACGATGCCCAGGTACATTTTGAAAGTAATGTGAACTTAATAAAGATGGAAAAGATTAATCAGCGAGAAAAGGAATTCCTGGCTTATATAGAGAAGAAAATAAGATTAAGCGAACCTTTTTCCTTCCTGATACTGAAATTTTTCTTAAAAAGGAAATATGAAAGATATAGCTCAAATACATATAAATTCCCTGTAATCAAGATAGAGGAAGTAATAAATGAATATGAAGACTTTTTTGATACAAAATATAAACCAGACTATATTTATCTAATTGAAAGAATTTTTGCAGAACTTGTAGAAGATGGTATTCTATTTAGAAGTTTATATGGATATGTTATTTCAGATAAATATTCATCCTTTTTTTATTCAGATATGAGAGGAAATACTTTCAGGAAACGGTTAAATGATGTAATAATTTTGGGACTGAATGAATTCAGAAAAAACAGTATAGCTGATTTCAACGAAAATATTCTTGTGCTCTATAAAGAATATACTCGTATCGAACTTCAGATATTGCTTGATTCAAAAGTTCCTAAAGGGAGCTGGAGGGCAGGTTATGCAAATACTGAAAAAAATATATGTCTTTTTATAACCAATGACAAGTCCCATATTTTCCAGGAAAATCTGAAATATGATAACTCCCTGTATGCAGATGATATTGTACAGTGGATAAGTCAACCTAAGACTTTTCATGATTCAAGTGTAGGACAGATGTTTGTCAGACATAAGGAGAAAGGGATGAAAGTTCATATATTCGCCAGAAAATATGCGTTTATGAATGGAAATAAGACAAATCCATTTATCTATCTGGGAAAGGCTTCCTATTATAAAAGCTTTGGAGACAAGCCTATGAAAATCCTATGGAAGCTTGATAATAAAATTTCTCCTGAGATTATGGAGGAACTTTATAGATAAAAAAACTAAGAAAGGAGATGTGCAAAATTACTCCTGCAGAATATCTGACTATAGAATATAGGGGAATTTTGACATATATATAAAGTGAATTTTGAAATATTCCTAATAATTTTTAATTATATGGGAACAGTTGCATTTGCTGCTTCCGGATTTTTAAAGGGAACGAAATATAAACTAGATATTTTTGGCCTGACGTTACTGGCAATAATTACTGCATGTGGAGGAGGAATTTTAAGGGACATCCTTCTATCAGAAATACCAGATGCACTTACAAATCCTGAAGGGCTATATATTGCCTTAGGGACTTCTGTCATAATGTATTTTTTTGTAAAGTATTTTAAGGAATCAGTTATAAAATCAAGAGAAAGAAACGGAAAAAGATATAAAGTTCTGCACATTTCCAACCTGATTTTTGATTCCGTGGGTCTATGTGCCTTTGCAATAGTTGGAGCAAATAAAGGAGTTTCTCTCCATCAGAATTTAATAACTACAGCTATTCTGGCTACTCTTACAGGAGGAGGAGGAAGTGTAATAAGAGATATACTGATTGGAGAAATTCCAGAAATACTGAAGGAAGATATATATGCTGTACTGGCCTTTGCAATGGGCTTGATTTATTACCTTATGATAAAGGAAACGGGCTTTTCAAAGGTACATGTAGCTGCAGTATTATTTGTAATTAGTCTTATTATTAGATTGCTGATTATAAAATTTAAAATAAATTTACCGGTAGCAGAAGGATAGATTACTTTAAATAAAAATTATCGGACTTAAATCATGAAAAATAAAATTATAATAAAAAATAATATGGAGAGATAAATTGGAAGAAAAGATAAGATATACTAAAACAGGAAA
>JBHACQ010000128.1:0-19050 GCA_041854625.1 Leptotrichia sp.
CATAATATTTGAAACAGTGTATCCGATATTTTTAATATTAAATGATTTTTAAGCTATTTATATAAAATATAACTAACATTTGGCTTTATCATAGATGAAATGATAGGAAAAGCTTTAGCAGAACTATCAGCAGAACAAGGTATAGATGATTTACAGATAATAAGCCTAGATGATCCTAATATAAAAGAGATAGCAGGAGCAGAAGCGATAGCAGGAAGGGCATACCATACAGGAGGAGGTAAATTTATAGAGGAATGTCAATAGACCAAAGACCATCAGAAATGACACAAAAGAAGTATTTGGTCATTGGGAGCTAGATAAAAGGACAGAGTAAAAGTTGTAAAATAAAGCTTTACAAATCATATAAAATTGAGTATAATGTTATGCAAGATAGAGGTGCAGTTTTTAAAAGTAGATTTATGGAGAAAAGTCATTTCAAGGAAGTAAATTAAAAGGAAAAACTGCCGAAGTGCAGAGAGTGACAACCTCTGTTGCTGGGGTTATGGAAAATATCCATAAGACTGTCATTATCATATACTGGGTAATGTTGAGCTGTCAGATATAAATCATAAATTTTAAATTATTTGTAGAAATAGATGTTTTATATGCTGATGACTTTATCAGCATTTTTTATTGCAGTCGTCTGACCGGATTCTGCTTTATGAAAAATGTTCGGATATAGTATTACAGATTCTAAGGAAGGGAAGAGAGAAATTATGAAATTATTCGGGACATCAGATATTAATGAAAAAGGGAACTTGTCAATAGGGGGAGTGGACACGGTAGAACTGGCTAAAGAATTTGGGACACCGCTCTATGTAATGGATCAGGAGTTAATTGAAACGACTGTGGATAAAATGAAGGAAGCCTTCCAGTCAGGGAGATTTAATACGAAAATAGCTTATGCAGGGAAAGCGTTTCTTACAATGGGGATGATAAAACTGGTTGATTCAAAAGGACTTGACCTGGATGTAGTATCAGGAGGGGAAATGTATACTGCATACAAGGCTGGATTTCCTATGGACAGGGTTCATCTGCATGGAAATAACAAGACAATGGAAGAACTGGAAATGGCAGTAGATTTTGGAGTAAAGGAAGTAGTGATAGATAACGAAGATGAAATAGAAAAACTTGAAAGGATATGCAAGGAAAAGGGGAAGAAACAGGCAGTGTTAATGAGAATAGATCCCGGTATAGAGGCACATACTCATCACTATATAAAGACATCAGGACTGACTTCTAAATTTGGGATATCGCTGTTTCAGGAAAACCTCTTTGATATAGTAAAGCGGATAAATGACAGTGAGTATATAGAATTTAAAGGATTCCATACTCATATAGGTTCCCAGATATTCCAGTCGGCATTTTTCATATTTGCCCTGGATGAGATATTCAAGTATCTGGATAAACTGAAAAAAGAGCTGGGGATTACAGTTCATACGGTAAATATGGGGGGAGGATTTGGAGTATACTATAAGAAGGGGGACGATCCTAAACCGATAGAGGAAGTCCTTTCAGAAATAATAACTTATACTGAAGCAATGGAAATTAAATATCAGATTGGTTTCAAGGAGCTATGTATAGAACCTGGAAGAAGTATAGTAGGGAATGCAGGGACAACCCTATATGAAATAGGGGGGATAAAAGAAACTGTAGGAGGAAAAACCTATGTGTTTATAGACGGTGGAATGTCAGATAATATAAGGACTGCACTATATCAGGCAGAATATGAGGCGGGAATAGTTGACAAGCTGAATGAAACAGAAATGAAGGAAATTACTCTGGCAGGAAAGTTATGTGAGTCCGGAGATATAATAATAGAAAAAGGAAGTCTGCCTAAATCTATGAAAATAGGGGATATCGTGGCAATTCCTACTACAGGTGCATACTGCTATACAATGTCAAGTAACTATAACAGGATGATGAAACCGGCTGTCGTATTTGTAAAGGACGGTAAGGCAAAGCTGGCAGTAAAAAGGGAAACATATGAAGACCTTATAAGAAATGATGAAATCTTTGAACTGTAGGAGTACCCCTGTAAAAATAATATAGAGCGGTACCCCATATATTTTTGCACATGTATATAGATTGTGATTATATAGAAATCAGAAAGATAGGGGAATATTTAGCAGTAATTCCCTGTCAGAGGAAAGGAAGGTTCCATGATAATTGTACATAAATATGGTGGAAGCTCAGTTGCAACAACTGAGAAAATCATGAATATAGCTAAATATTTAGGAAAAGTTAAGGATGAAGGAAATGATGTAGTAGTTGTTGTTTCTGCAATGGGAAAGACTACAGATGCACTGATAAAGCTGGCAACAGAAATAACTGTAAATCCTGATAAAAGGGAAATGGACAGGCTCATGTCTACGGGAGAGCAGCAGACAATAGCATTATTGAGTATAGCTCTTCAGTCTTTAGGGTATGATGCGATTTCCCTGACAGGCCGTCAGGCGGGAATAAGGACAGGAGGATACCATACTAAGAACAGGATAGAATCAATAGAAAGCAGTAATATAAGACAGCATCTTGATGCAGGGAAGATTGTAATTGTAGCAGGATTTCAGGGAGTCAATGAAAATGGAGATGTTGCAACATTGGGAAGAGGAGGTTCAGATACCTCTGCTGTGGCCCTGGCAGCAGCCCTTAATGCAAAATGTGAGATATATACTGATGTGGACGGGATATACTCTATAGATCCCAGAGTCTATCCTGAAGCCGGAAAGCTTTCAAAAATATCATATGAAGAGATGATGGAACTGGCCTTTCTTGGGGCAGGAGTAATGGAACCGAGAGCAGTTGAGCTTGGAAATAAGTATGGGATAGAAATATATGTGGGAAAATCCCTCGGAGAAAAGAACGGTACTATAATAACTTCAAAGGAGAAAATAATGGAAGAGAAGGTAATAACAGGAATATCTGTAAATGAGAACGTGTTAATGGTAAATGTTGAAGAAATACCTACTTATGCCGGGAATGTCTATACAATATTTGAAGAGGCAGAGAAAAATGGAATTAATATAGACATGATAAGCCAGAATGATGTTTCAAGTGAACGTGGGAGCTTTGCCTTTACATGTCCTAAATCAGATTATGAGTCATTGGAGAAAATAGGAGAAATCTTGAAAGGAAAATTTCCTGGAATCTCCTTCATAGTAAATCCCTATATAATGAAGGTTTCCATTGTGGGAATAGGACTTATAAGTAATATAGGAGTAGCATCAAGGGTATTTAAAGTGCTGGCAGGTAACAATATAAGCTTTCATCAGGTTTCAACTTCTGAAATCAGTATTTCACTAGTCGTTGATGAAGTAATGGGTAAGAAAGTGGCAAAACTGCTTGCAGAGGAATTTAACATATAAAGTCTGTGAGATTAAAGGTCATAAAGTCTGTTTTTATATATGTAGTTCAGAATGGATAAGAAAATTAAAATGTACTCCGGAGTATTCTGGAAGAATTTGAGGCAGTGTCAAGTAAATAGTCTAATAAGGAGGTTTAAAAATGCTGAGATTTGAAAAATATCATGGTGCAGGAAATGACTTTATTATTGTAAATGAAAGAGATCTTATTGAAAAGGGTATACCGGATTATAACGAACTGGCTGCTCAAGTATGTGACAGGCATTTCGGGATTGGGGCAGACGGACTTCTCATATTGAAATATGTGGCAGGCATGCCTTACATGTTCTATTATAATTCCGATGGAAGCCAGGCACCTATGTGTGGTAATGGAATCAGATGTTTTTCACATTATCTGAAAAATAACCAGATTGAGGAAAATGATAGTTTTGTAGTCAAGACCTTGTCAGGGGATATGATAATTGAAACATCCATTAATGAAGGAGATGGAGAATTTACTGCAAAAGTGAATATGGGAAAACCTATATTTGAAGTAAGAAACCTCATTAATACTGAACAGGAAAGATTTTTAAGGGAAAATATAAATATAGATGGCAAGGAAATTGAAATTTCTTATATATTTATGGGAACAGACCACTCTGTTATTTTTCTGGATGATTTTAATGAGTATGATATTGATATAATAGGAGAAAAAATAGAAAACTATACAGAAATTTTCCCTAAGAAAGTGAATGTGAATTTTGTAAAAGTCAAAGACAGGAATCACATAGAAGTCATAACATGGGAAAGAGGAGCGGGGAGAACGCTTGCATGTGGGACAGGAGCTACTGCATCAGCAGTACTTGGAAGAGTATTTGATCTGGTTGATGAAAAGGTTAATGTAAAGGTTCCTGGCGGGAATCTGCTGATAGAATATGGTCATAATGGAGAAGATGCATATATGACAGGTCCAAGTGAGAAAATAGCTCAGGGAGAGTATATGTACAGGAGATAACAGTTATAGCAGTGTGTAATATAACATTAAATATACAGGATGTTTTAGATATAGTATAAAAAAATTTCAAAATATTTAGTGCAGATATTTCTGAAATGTCCTGAAGAGAGGAAGGTTTATATGAAATTTGAAGGATCATATGTGGCATTGATAACTCCATTTACAAATACAGGAAAAGTTGACGAGGATAAAATAAGGGAACTTGTAAATTATCATATTGAAAATGGGACTGCAGGAATAGTACCTTGCGGAACGACAGGAGAAGCCCCGACGTTGACTTTTGCTGAACATGAAAAAGTCATAAAGATTGTAGTGGAAGAGGTAAGGGGGAGAATACAGGTAATTGCAGGAGCAGGTTCAAATAATACAGAAAGAGCAGTAGAACTTACGAAATATGCTAAGGAACTTGGAGCTGATGCTGCACTGAGTACATGTCCTTACTATAATAAACCTAGTCAGAGGGGAATTTATGAGCATTATAGGAAGATAGCGGAAGAAGCAAAATTTCCAATAATGCTGTATAATGTTCCAGGAAGGACAGGGGTAAATATAGAAGCGGAAACAGTAGCGAAACTGGCTGAAATACCGGAAATAGTAGCTATAAAGGAAGCTACAGGCAGCCTTGAGCAGATGATAAGGATACAGGAACTGTGCGGTGAAAAGATTGAAATCCTTTCAGGAGAGGATCATCTGATACTGCCAATGCTATCCATAGGTGCTAAGGGAGTAGTTTCGGTAGTGGCAAATATTATGCCGCAGGAAATGAGTGACTTGATACATTCCTTTTTGAATCATGAATATGAAAAGGCATACAGGCTTCATTCATTACTTTATGATATAAGCAGAAACATGTTCATAGAGGGTAATCCTGTAACTGTAAAGACGGCTATGAAAATTTTAGGGCAGGTGGATAATGATGCTGTGAGGCTTCCTTTAGTATCATGTGAAGAAAAAACGGTTGAAAAACTGTCAAGAATATTAAAAATGAAAAATATTATTTCATAAATTAAACTGAATTATTAACAAATACTATCTATAGTTAATAAGGATTCCTTATCATGGGAATCGAAAAATGATTCAGAACTAATAAAAATATCAGGAGGAAATAAAAAAATGAAAAAGTACAATGTAGCAATAGTAGGAGCAACAGGTCTTGTGGGGCAGACTTTCTTAAAGGTACTGAAGGAAAGGAACTTTCCTATAGAAAATCTGTATCTCTATGCATCAGCAAGATCAGCAGGGAAGAAAGTAAGTTTTGACGGTAAGGAATATACAGTAATTGAGCTGAAGGAAGAAAATATAAGGGAAGATCTGGATATTGCAATGTTTTCAGCAGGTGGAAGTATTTCAAAGGAATATGCTCCTAAATTCAGGGATAAAGGGGCAGTTGTAGTAGATAACAGCAGTGCATGGAGGATGGATAAAGATATACCTCTTGTAGTTCCTGAAGCAAATCCTGAAGCCTTAAAGGGGCATGGAGGAATAATAGCTAATCCTAACTGTTCCACAATACAGGTTATGCCTGTATTGAAGGTGCTTTCAGATAAATATGGATTGAAAAGGGTAGTCTATTCCACTTATCAGGCTGTGGCAGGTTCCGGACAGAAAGGGATTGATGACCTTGAAGCAAACCTGAAGGGGGAACCTTCAAAAGGATATCCATATCAGATAGCCTTTAATCTTTTACCTCATATAGATGTATTCCTGGATAACGGGTACACTAAAGAAGAAATAAAGATGGTGGAGGAAACTAGAAAAATACTGGGACTTCCTGAACTGAAAGTTACTGCAACTTGTGTAAGAGTACCTGTCAGAATGGGGCATGCAGTATCTGTAAATGTAGAGCTTGAAAAACCGTTTGAACTGTCAGATGTTGTGAAGGCATTTGAAGAAAAGGAAGGGGTAGTCGTAAGGGATGATATTAAGAATAACATATATCCTATGCCTATAGATGTAGCAGATACTGATGAAGTTTATGTAGGAAGGATAAGAAGGGACGAATCTGTTGAAAATGGCCTGAATTTATGGGTGGTTGCAGATAATATAAGGAAAGGAGCTGCAACAAATACAATCCAGATTGCAGAAACATTGATAAAGGACGGAATTATATAATTTTTATAGATTTAAATATGAAGATTTAAAGTGGAATTCAGTTTTGAAAATGGTAAAAAAATAAAAATAAAGGAGATAACTGTAAATGAAATTAAATATTTTAAAGGATAAGACAATTTTACTTGTAATACTTCTAGTAACATTCCTGTTAAGCTGTGGTGGAGCTAAGAAGGATGAAAATGTACTCAGGGTAGGAATGGAGTGCGGATATGCTCCATTTAACTGGTTTCAGAATGATGATAAAAATGGTGCAGTAAAAACGGATATAGGATACTGCGGAGGATATGATGTGGAAATAGCTAAGATAATAGCTAAAGGATTAGGAAAGGAGCTGGTCATAGTAAAGACGGAGTGGGATGCACTGCTTGGGCCTGCACTGACTTCAGGGAAAATAGATGTGAATATAGCAGGAATGTCTGCTACTCCTGAAAGAAAACAGAGCCTTCTATTTTCAAAGCCTTACTATGATTCAGATCTGGTTGTAGTTGTAAAGAAAAATGGTAAATACGCAAATGCTAAATCAATAAAGGATTTTTCAGGAGCCAAAATAACGGGACAGATGAACACATTACATTATACGGTAATAGATCAGATGAACGGAGTAGTAAAACAGCCTGCAATGGAAAACTTTCCAGCAATGATAGTGGCATTGAATTCAGGAAAAATAGACGGATATATTTCTGAAAGGCCGGGAGCAATGGCAGCACAGCTTGCAAATCCTGATTTAATGTTTATTTCCTTTAATAAGGAAACAGGGTTTAAGTATGAAACAGATGAAGTATATGTATCTATAGGAATGAAACAGGGGAATGAGGAGCTTGCTGAAAAAATAAATAAGATACTGGAAGGTATAACACCTGAACAGAGGCAGAAAATAATGGAAGAGGCAATCAAGAATCAGCCGTTACAGCAATAATCTATATTATAAAACTTTATGTAACTGGCTAATCTGAAATATGATTTTTCTGACAGGTATACTGTTCTGGAAAGCATATATATAATTTAAGGTAAAATAAAAATATTTAAGGAAAGGAATAAAAATGCAGAAAACCTTTTTAGAGTGGGTTATATTTTTCCTTCAGGAGAACTGGCAGCAGTTTCTGACAGGAACATTAGTAACTTTATTTATTTCATTGACAGGAACGGTAGTAGGATTTTTTATAGGGCTTCTGACGGCACTGGTTAAAAATATGAGTAAGGAACATAAGGGAATGAAAGTGCTGGATATATTTTTTTCAATATATATAGCTGTATTCAGGGGAACGCCTATGATAGTCCAGTCAATGGTTATATATTATGGGTCATCCCAGCTTCTGTACCTTAATCTGAGTCCTATAGGTGCTGCACTGTTCATAGTCTCTATAAATACTGGAGCGTACATGAGTGAGATAATAAGGGGAGGAATAGACTCAATAGATAAAGGGCAGTTTGAAGCTGCCCAGGCTATCGGAATGACAAATTTCCAGATGATGAAGCACATAATATTTCCACAGATGTTTAGAAATGTGCTCCCATCAATAGGAAATGAATTTATCATAAACATAAAGGATACTTCAGTATTAAATGTAATAAGCGTTACTGAACTTTTCTTTGTGTCAAGGAATGTAGCGGGAAGCTATTCAAAATATTATGAAGTATTTATTATAACCAGTGTAATATATTTCTTCCTGACATTTACACTATCAGCAGTTTTAAAGATGATTGAGAAGAAAATAGATGGTCCACAGAATTTTGAATTCCTGGATTATCAGGAAGAGGCGGTGTAAATATGGAAAAAGGGAAGAAAGTAATACAGATAAAGAACATAAGGAAGGATTTTGGAAAGAGGACGGTCCTAAAGGATATAAATTTTGATGTCCATGAAGGAGAAGTAGTAAGTATAATAGGTTCTTCCGGAAGTGGAAAATCAACTCTTTTAAGATGTATAAACCTTCTTGAAAAACCTACATCAGGAGAAATAATATTTCATGGTGATGATGTAGTGTCAGGAAAAATTCCGTTAGTGGAGTTAAGAGGAAAAGTAGGGATGGTATTTCAGCAGTTCAATCTTTTTAATAATCTCAGTGTCCTAGAGAATTGTGTAATAGGTCAGACGAAGGTATTAAAGAAATCAAGGGAAGATGCTGAAAAAACGGCAAAGGACATTCTTGCGAAAGTTGGGATGGAAAGATTTATTCATGCAAAACCAAACCAGATTTCTGGTGGACAGAAGCAGAGAATAGCTATAGCGAGGGCTCTTGCAATGGAACCTGAGGTACTTCTATTTGATGAACCTACATCAGCACTGGATCCTGAAATGGTAGGTGAAGTGCTGAAGGTAATGAAGGATCTGGCAAAAAGTGGACTTACTATGATAGTTGTAACACATGAAATGTCCTTTGCTCATGATGTGTCTACTAGAGTAGTGTTTATGGATCAGGGAGTAATAGTGGAAGATGACAGTCCCGAAATAATTTTTGATAATCCTAAGCATGAAAGGACTAGAGAATTTCTGTCAAGAATGTTAAATAAATAAAATTAAAGGATTGATATTTTAAGAAAAATAATGTAAAATAATTAGGAATAACAAAAAATGTAAGGAGAAGTTAATGAAATCTAAAAAAGAAGAAGTAAAGAAAGAAGAAGCGAAAAAGGCAGAAGCGAAAAAAGTAAGCTTAACAAATGAAGAAAAAGAAGAGCTGAAAGGAAATGAAGAAGGAATAAGACAGGTTCTTATTAATAAAGCAATACTTGAAACTGCAAAGAAATATGAATTTACTGCAGAAGAAAAAGAGGAATTTGATTATCATTTTAAAAATGAAAAAGCTAAATTTTTTATAGCAAAGGAAATTGAAGGAAGAATAGCTGTAAATGAAGACGATGTAACAAGACTCTATAATGAAAACAAAGCACAGTTTGATGCACAGAACATACCTTTTTCACAGGCTAGAGAAATCATCCAGAGAGATCTGCTTCAGCAGCAGCTTGTAGTCCTTGAAGATGAAGAAGTAGGAAAGCTGATTCAGGATATGACTAAATCTGTAGAAATAACGAAGGAGGAAATCCTGTTTTCAAAAGGAAATCCGGATATACTGAAGTCAATTATCATAGGGAAAGTAGTTGAAAGAAAGATAAAGGAAGCTGATTTTGAAAATAAGGAAAAAGAAAATATCCAGATAATTGAAAGTAACGTATATATAAATTACTATTTAGATTTACAGGTTAGAAAAAATGTTGTAGTTACTCAGGAAGAAATATCAAGCATATATGAAGCTGAAAGAGGTAAATTAGGAAATGTAACTCCTAACAGTGCATATAGCCAGATAGCTAATGGACTTCTGAATAACAAGGCAAATGAAGAAAGAATAAAAATTATAAATGCAATTACAGAAGAATATAAAATTGAAGACCTGGTTAAAGAATACAACAAATAAAAGTTGTAAGCTGTATAAAAGAGCTGTAAAATAAAATATTCAAATTTCTATTGACAAAAGGATATGAATAATATATAATTATTAGACGAAATCCTTTCCCACAAAGGACCGATATATCCTATAAATAATGAAAAACTTAGGAGGATAAAAGTGAATAGATACACTGTAATGCAGAAAAAAGAAGAAGTTAAAAGAGACTGGTATGAAATAGATGCAGAAGGGAAAATACTTGGGAAAATAGCAGCCGAAATAGCTTTTAGATTAATGGGTAAACATAAACCTAGCTATACACCGCATGTAGACGGAGGAGATTACATTGTTGTAATAAATGCCGATAAGTTTGCTGTGACAGGAAATAAAATGAAAGATAAGAAATATTACAGACATAGTGGATATCCTGGAGGACTTAAAGTAAGAAGTCTTGAAGAAATGCTTGAAAAGAAACCTACTGAAGTAATAAGAAAAGCTGTTGAAAGAATGTTACCTAAAAATAAATTAGGAAGTCAGATGATTAACAGATTAAAAATTTATACTGGAACAGAGCATGAACATGCAGCTCAGAAACCAGTGAGAATAGAATTATAGGAGGTAGTTTTCGTGGCAGAAAAAATTCAATATTTAGGAACAGGAAGAAGAAAGACTTCAGTAGCAAGAGTTAGATTAATACCAGGAGAAACGGGAGTAATTATAAACGGCAAAGATATGAGAGACTATTTTGGTGGAAGAGAATTGTTAGCTAAAATAGTAGAGCAGCCATTAGAATTAACTGAAACTCTTAATAAATATGGAGTTAGAGTAAATGTAAATGGTGGTGGAAATACAGGACAGGCAGGAGCTATAAGGCATGGGGTTTCAAGAGCTTTATTAGCTGCTGACGAAGCTTTAAAAGGAGCTTTAAGAGAAGCTGGATTCTTAACAAGAGATTCAAGAATGGTTGAAAGAAAGAAATATGGAAAGAAAAAGGCAAGAAGAAGCCCTCAATTCTCAAAGAGATAATATTATTATTTTATATACCCTTGAAAATATCAGTTTTCAAGGGTTTTTAAATTTATAGTTATAAGATATTTGCAAAATCCCTTTAAATAAGTTATAATTTACTATTGATAAAAGCATTGTATACGAGGTAGGGTATGAAAATAATTTTAGAAGATGAGACTGTGTATAATAGAAAAATAAAAGATTTTGGTGTGGTTCCTGTAAATAAGAGGATAATAACGACAGGTGACAGACTGGCTTTTTTTAAGGAAGGGAAAATAGAAAAGGAAATTGCAGGAAAAGTAAAGAACAGTGAAATAATTAAATATATAAAGGATAAGAACCAGTTATTTGTTTCTGGAATATTTTTTGTTTCAACTGCAGTAGGGAAAGTATACAAATGTGACAGCAGAAGAAAAAAGATAGTGGAAGAAGTATTTGAATTTGAGAAATACCCTGAAGCAATGGAATTTACTACAGGAGGAAGGATAGTCTATATTTCAGAGAATACGCTGTATTCATATGATACGGATTCTAAGGAACTGATTTATAAGAAATATTTTAATGGCAGCTCTGACAGGGGTAATTATAAGATATTTACAAGTGGAGAGAATATAACTGTAAAATATAGGAAAATGCATGAAAAGATAAACAGGATAACAATCTTTGACAATAATCTTGAAAAATTATTTGATGTAGAAACGGAAAATAATCATATACATTCTAAGATTATAGGCCTGGAATATGTTGCAGGAACTGATTCAGGTGAAGTGGAGATATGGGATATTCTAGATTCGGAACTATATGATTCAATAAAAGTGTCGGATTTCAGGATAACATATATAGAAAAAATGAATGGGAACTATATAGTAGGTGCAGGTAATGGAGACCTGATTATTACAGATGAGAAGTTCAGAATTCTGGATGTATACAATATGATAGCAGATGAAATTATAAAAGTATGTGCAATAAAGGATGAAATATATGTTTTAAGTATGGGAAACAGGATAATGAGGCTTAAGGTCAACGGTTAAGTACCGGAAATGAAGAAATAAAGGAGAATGTGAATGGAAAATTGTATAAATAAAATAAAAATTGATGTAGTAGTTCCTCCTTTCAGCGGACACCTGAATCCGATATTGGGATTACTGGAATCACTTATAGGAGACGATTTATATGATATCCGTATTTATACAGGCGAAAAGAAGAAGGAATTTATAAACAGCTTAGGGATAGAGTGTAAGGTTGTTCTCCCAGATAAGCCAACAATACTGGAAGATATTACAAATACTGAAACTAAGACTAATATGTTTATTTATTATAGACAGTTTAAGGATAACATGAAACTGGCAGGGCAGCTAGTTGAAGAGCTAGAGGAAGAATTTAAGAAAAGAAAGCCGGATATAGTCCTGGTAGATTTTATTGCAGCTCCTGCCGGAATGGTATGTAATAAGCTTGGAATACCTTGGATTTCAAGTATGCCTACCCCTTTCATAGTTGAAAGCAGGACAACCACACCTACTTATATGGGAGGATGGTATCCTAAAGATAATATTCTTTATAAAATCAGGGACAGTGTAGGGAGATTTATTATAAGGAACTTTAAAAGAATGGTATGCTTTCTGGCACGTAAGGAACTTAAACCTCTTAATTTTAAACTATACAATGAAAAAGGGGAAGAAGGTATGTATTCTCCTTACTCTATGCTGGCAATAGGAATGAAGGAGCTGGAATTCAGGAATGACTTTCCTGAACATTTTATTTATGCAGGTCCCTGCTGTTCTGGATTTGATAAGAAAAAATATAATCTTGTGAATACAGAAAAATTTGGTAAAACTGTATTTCTCACAAGCGGAACTCATGTACTGTGGGGGAAAAAAGAACTGATAAGGACAGCAGAAGAACTGTCGAAGATATATCCTGATACATGTTATATAATTTCTTTAGGCAACTACTCCAGGAAGGATGAACCGATGGAAAATATCGGGGAAAATATATTCATATATCCTTATATTGACTATGATACAGTCCTTCCGGCAGTTGACTATATAATACACCATGGAGGAACAGGGATACTGTACAATGGAATAAAATATAATAAGCCTTCTGTAATAATTCCTCATGACTATGACCAGTTTGATTATGCTGTAAGGGCTGATCTTGCAGAAATAGGGATACCAGCTAAACTGAAGTCAAGGAAGTCTATAATCAGGGCAGTAGGAGAAATGTTTGAAAGGAAGGAATGGAATAATCTTGCTAAACTTTCAGAAGAATTGAAGAAATATAATCCAAGTAAAATACTTAAAAGCGAGATAGACAGAATACTGAAAGAGAAAAACAGAATATAGGATAAAGGGCATCTTTTATGGTTATAGGACTATTAAGGGATGTTTTTTTTTAATTTTATATTTTTAAGATAATCATAAAAAAAGTAATTATTTCTATTGTAAAAATAAATTATAAATGCTATAATTCCTTGAAATTTAAAATATGTAAATAAGACTGGAATAAAGAAAGTGGAGTGGATAAAAGAAAAGAAAAAGGATGTGATGAGTGAATTGGAAAATAAGATAAAATTATACGGTTTCAACAATCTGACAAAAACTCTCAGCTTCAATATATATGATATCTGCTATGCAAAGACACAAAGGGAGCAGAAAGATTATATCGCATATATAGATGAGCAGTATAATTCGGAAAGGCTGACTAAAATATTAATAAATGTGGCTGAAATGATAGGTGCACAGGTTCTGAACATATCAAAACAGGACTATGACCCTCAAGGAGCTTCAGTAAATATATTGATAGCAGAAGAAAGAATAGATCCGAATAATATAGACGAGTCTTGTAACAGAGGGAAACCGTTTTTTAATTTAGATGAAGAAAGGAAGAAAAATTTTAACGGGAAAACTGAGACAGTGCATGGACATTTAGATAAAAGCCATGTAACAGTGCATACTTTTCCTGAATATCATCCGGATAATTCGATATCGACTTTTAGGGTAGATATTGACATTGCCACGTGTGGAGAAATTTCCCCCCTTAATACACTGAATTATCTGATAGACAGCTTTGATTCAGATATTATAACAATGGATTACAGGATAAGGGGCTTTACGCGGGATGTTTCAGGAAAGAAGTTTTTTTCGGATCATCACATTACCTCCATACAGGACTACATAGAGTCTGAAAAACTGAAAAAATATGATGCAATAGATGTAAATGTGTACCAGTCTAACATATTCCATACTAAAATGCTGATAAAGGAAATAGAGCTTCAGAATTACCTCTTTAATCAGGATGTGTATGAAATTCCTCCTAAAAAGAGGCTTGAAATAACAGACAGGCTGCGTAAGGAAATGATAGAAATATACAGTGGAATGAATATATATTAATGAATATATATATTCATTCCATTGTTCCGGAAATATTTTATGTGGGAAGATTAAAGAAGGAGGAAATATAATAATGGGAAATAATATACAGGAAAAAGCAGCGTTATATGAAGCTTTAAAAAAACATATGTCAAACAGGGTAGTGAGATTTGATGTCCCGGGACATAAAGGTGGAAGAGGAAACAAGGAATTCAGGGATTTTATAGGGATTGATGCCATGAAGATAGATGTCAACTCCATGAAACCTCTAGATAATCTATGCCATCCTACTTCAGTAATAAAGGAGGCACAGGATATTGCAGCAGCAGCCTTTGGGGCAAAAGAAGCTTATTTTATGGTAAGCGGAACTACAGGTGCAGTACAGGCTATGATAATGGCAACCTGTAAAGCAGGAGATAAAATAATAATACCAAGAAATGTCCACAGAAGTGCAATTAATGCACTTATTATCAACGGGGCAATACCTGTGTATATAAATCCAGGATTAAATAAGAAACTGGGAATAGCTCTTGGGATGTCAGTAAAGGATATAGAAAAAGCTATAAAGGAAAATCCAGATGCAAAAGCCATACTTGTAAACAATCCTACTTACTATGGTATATGTTCTGACTTACGGTCAATAGTAGAACTGGCTCATCAGCATAATATGCTTGTTCTGGTAGATGAAGCTCATGGTGCCCATTTCTATTTTGGTGAAAATCTTCCTGTATCTGCCATGGCAGCAGGGGCGGATATGGCAGCTATAAGTATGCATAAGACAGGAGGTTCTCTTACACAGAGTTCCATACTTCTAAGCGGAGAAAGGATAAATGCAGACTATGTAAGACAGGTAATAAATCTTACACAGACAACTAGTGCTTCTTATCTTCTTATGACTTCCCTTGATACCGCAAGGAAAAACCTCAGTCTGAATGGAAAAGAAATTTTCAATAAGACAATTAATTTTGCTGAATACGCACGAAGTGAAATAAATAAGCTGGGAGGATACTATGCCTATGGCAAGGAACTTATAGATGGAGATGCAGTATACGATTTTGATACAACTAAGTTATCAGTATATACAAAGGATATAGGTCTTGCGGGAATAGAGGTATACGATATTTTAAGGGATGATTATAATATACAGATAGAGTTTGGAGATCTTGGAAATATCCTTGCTATTATTTCAGCAGGAGACAGAGGTCTTGAAATAGAGAGGCTCATTTCTTCTCTTGCAGAAATAAAGAGGCTTTATTCAAAAGATCCGGCTGGAATGTTTGATCATGAATATATTAATCCGGAGGTTATTCTTCCTCCACAGAAGGCATTTTATGCAGAAAAGAAAATGATTCCGATAAAGGAAAGTTCCGGACAAATAAGTGGAGAATTTGTAATGGCTTATCCGCCGGGAATACCTGTACTTGCACCTGGCGAGAAAATAACAGACGAAATAATAGACTATATCGTATATGCTAAGGAAAAAGGATGTCTTCTGACAGGAACAGAAGACATGAAGGTAGAAAATATAAATATAGTGCTGAATAAGGAAGGAGAAGAGGTGAGAAAATAGACATGGAATTATGGTATACAGAAGAACACACAAAAAATGTAAGATTTTCAATAAAAGTAGATAAGCAGCTTGTAAGTGCAGAAAGCCCTTTTCAGAGGATAGACATATTTGAATCTAAGGAATTTGGCAGATTTTTAACATTGGACGGGTTTATGATGCTTACAGAAAAAGATGAGTTTATATATCATGAAATGATGGTTCATGTTCCAATGGCAGTAAAAGGGGATGTGAAAAAAGTCCTTGTAATAGGGGCAGGAGACGGGGGTACCGTAAGAGAACTTGTAAAATATGATACCATTGAGCAGATAGACATGGTTGAAATTGACAAAATGGTAGTGGATATATGTAAGGAGTACCTCCCTTCTACAGCATGTAAACTGGATGATTCGAGGGTAAATATATATTATGAGGATGGTCTGAAGTTTGTAAGGTCAAAGGCAGATGAGTATGATATTGTGCTAGTTGATTCTACTGATCCTTTCGGTCCCGGAGAAGACCTGTTTACAAGGGAGTTTTATGGTAACTGCTTTAATGCACTGAAGTCTGACGGGATACTGGTAAACCAGCATGAAAGTCCGTATTACAAAGCAGATGCAGAAGCTACTGAAAGGGCACATAGACAGCTTAAGGCGGTATTTCCCTTTGCTACAGTATATCAGCTTCATATTCCTACTTATCCTTCAGGACATTGGTTATTTGGATTTGCCTCTAAGAAATATAATCCGGTAGAGGACTTAAAAGCTGAAGAATGGAACAGACTGGGGATAAGGACTAGATACTACAATACTGAATTACATAAGGGAGCTTTTGCTCTTCCAAATTATGTAAAGGAATTAATAGATAAGAAATAGGGAAATTTTAATGTCATAGATTAAAAAAGTGAAGAAAAATAAGAAAAAATAAAGCAAGAAAATATTGTATTAGTAAAGCCTTCAAAGTTTTACAAATGACAATTCTTAACATAGAGAAGGAGAGAATAGATAAATGGTTTCATTTTTTTTAAAGCTATCCCCTGTAATACAGGCATTAATAGGTACATTATTTACGTGGGGAGTAACAGCTGTCGGTGCATCGGTAGTTTTTTTCTTTAAGTCTATAAACAGGAAAGTATTAAATGCCATGCTAGGATTTGCTGCCGGAGTAATGATAGCTGCCAGCTTCTGGTCATTACTGAATCCTGCGATAATTCTTTCGGAAGAACTGGGTCAGATTCCTTGGATAGTTGTGAGTATAGGATTTCTGTCAGGAGGATTATTTCTTTTTGGGATAGACAAGCTGTTACCCCATCTGCATATAGGACTGTCAGAAGACAAGGCAGAAGGAATAAAGACAGGATGGCAGAGGAGTGTACTTCTGGTACTTGCCATAACACTTCATAATATTCCTGAAGGGCTGGCAGTAGGTGTAGCATTTGGTGCGGCAGCATACGGGATTCCTGGTGCCAGTATAACAAGTGCAATAGCCCTTGCAATAGGAATCGGTCTTCAGAACTTTCCTGAAGGTGCAGCAGTTTCAGTCCCTTTAAGAAGGGAAGGTTTCAGCAGAGGGAAAGCCTTTCTATATGGTCAGGCTTCAGGAATAGTAGAACCTATGGCTGGAGTAATGGGAGCAATAGCAGTTGGGAGTATGAGGGGATTTCTTCCTTATGCGTTATCCTTTGCTGCAGGTGCGATGATATTTGTTGTAGTTGAGGAGCTGATTCCTGAAGCTCAGCAGGATGAAGGTAAGGTAAAAGGAACTGCAGATCTGGTAACATTGAGCTGCATGCTGGGATTTACCGTAATGATGATACTTGACGTTGCATTGGGATAACAGAAGTAGAAATGTTATTTGAAATATTCCGGTATATGTAACAGATAGGACAGTATTAATCAGGGAAAGGAGATAAAATGAAAGACAGGAATATACATACATTTATAGGATGTGACAATGGATATGAGGAAAGTAAGGTTGTAATTTTTGGAGCACCTTTTGACAGTACGACATCATTTAGACCCGGAACAAGATTTGCAAGTTCGGTAATGAGGAATGAAAGTTTCGGTATAGAAACATACAGCCCTTATCAGGATAAAGATTTGGAGGACTATAATATTTTTGATGCAGGAGATTTGGAACTTTCCTTTGGAAATAGTGAAAGTGCATTAAAGGATATAGAGAATGCTACTGCTGAGATTTTAAAAGATGGTAAAATTCCCTTTATGATAGGAGGAGAACATTCTGTAACATTAGGAAGTGTAAGGGCAGTAGCTGAAAAATATCCTGACCTTCATATAATACAGTTTGATGCACATACAGATTTAAGAGATAATTACTTAGGTCAGAAATATTCACATGCTTCTGTCATAAGGAGATGCTGGGATATAGTGGGGGATGGAAAAATATTCCAGTTCGGGATAAGAAGTGGAGAAAGGTCAGAATGGGAGTTTGCAAAAAAACATCTGAATACAACAAAATTTAATTTTGGAAATAATTTTGATGAACTGGATAAAGCTATAGAAAAACTGGAAGGGAAACCTGTATACTTTACTCTTGACTTAGATGTGCTTGATCCTTCAGAATTCCCAGGAACAGGGACTCCTGAAGCAGGAGGAGTTACTTTTACTGAACTTCATAAGGCGATAGAAAAAATTTCAAAGCTTAATATAGTAGGGCTTGACATGAATGAACTTTCTCCGATTTATGATCAGTCAGGGCAGTCTACGGCACTTGCTTGTAAGCTTTTAAGGGAGATATTGCTATTTGTTTATAAGTAGGAGTTCAGGAGGATAAATTTATGATACTGGAAACAGAAAGATTGTGTATTCGGACTTTTATTCAAAAGGATTTTGAAGATGTGTTTGAAATATATTCAAATGAAATTGTATGTAGATATTTATTAGAAGAAGTTTGGGATTCGGCTAATAAAAAAGAAAACTTTAGTAATAAACTAAAGAATAATAAACTAGATAAAGAAACAGCTTTAAATTTGGCAGTATTATTAAATGAAAAGGTAATTGGGGATATTTCAATTTGGTATACAGGTATGAAGGATACAGTTGAAATCGGTTTTGTTTTCAATCCTAAATTTTCAAAGAAAGGGTATGCAAAAGAATCAGTGAGAGCAGTTATTGAAGAATTATTTAATAAGTACAGGATTCATAGGATTCAAGCTAATTTAGATGCCAGAAATGTAGCATCTGCAGCCTTATGTAATAATATAGGCATGAGAAAAGAAGCTCATTTTATAAAAGATTATTGGAATAAAGGTGAG